>JACRLS010000235.1 GCA_016235225.1 Nitrospirota bacterium
CTTGATGAATTTCATTTTCACCGTGTTCCCCACGAGCGTGGGGATGAACCGGTCAGCGCCAGCGCGACGAGGACGAGGGGGGTGTGTTCCCCACGAGCGTGGGGATGAACCGGCGTATGAGGCCATCGAGCGCTCCGCCCAGGAGTGTTCCCCACGAGCGTGAGTCTACTTCAGTGGGGTCAAGTCTTGCAATCACACATTGGCAACCGCGGGGCGAGGGAGGGGCTATGACGAAAACAACTGGTGGGGTTTGCGGTAGCATGGGGGGATGGGTCGCGCCCGCTCGAAAGGGCGGGCGAGGATTGAAACATTGAAACCTGTACAATACAAGCGCACCCGTGAAGGCATTCGCGATTCCGCCGGCTTCCTTGCCCTGGCCACATTGAAGCGAAACGGGTTGCTTGTGACTTGCATCTCGAATCCTATGCTCCAATGCCGCGCATGTGATCGCCCCGCCATCCGCCAGCGACAGCACCGGGGGAACCTGGGCTCGCCCGAAGCGAACGATCGCCCACGTGGGTCTCAGGCGGTCGAGCACCGGTCGCCTCTATAGAGACTCCCGTCCCCGTCATCCCCGTCCCTCATCCCTGAACAGTTCCCGTCCGTCACCATTGTCGTTACTGTCTGGGTGAGGCCGATCGGTGGTCATGAGTGCTGTCCTCCTTTTGGAAGAAGGAGGATGGGAACTTCGTTGATGGATTGATTGAGGATGTCGTAACCGGTACTATCCCTCCGTCTTGCCGTCTTGCTCCCACCCAATCCGTCTCGCGGGGGTTCGGGACGGTGAGACGGGTGAGTGATCGGACGGATTGAGGATCACACGAGGACTCAAGGCGATGAATTTGGATTGGCGGCGGATCGAAGTGATGGACGAGGTGATGGCGGAGGTCCTACGTCGGAAAACGCCGGCTGAACGGATCGCGATCGGCTTTGGCTTGTGGCGATCGGCGCAGAAGCTGTTGCGAGGGCAGTTGGCGTCGTTGCACCCCGACTGGGACGCGCAACGGCTTGCGCGTGAAGTCGCGCGGAGGCTCTCGCATGGAGCTGTATGACTTATTGGCCCAGGTGGTGGAGACCTTCGAGCGGCTCCGCATTCCCTACCTGGTCACCGGCTCGGTCGCCTCCATGGCGTACGGCGAGCCCCGTTTGACCAACGATATCGATGTGGTGGCCGGCATTCGGGAGGCCGACATCCCGGGGCTGTTGGCCGCGTTTCCTGCCCATGACTTCTATCTCAGCGAGGATGCGATTCGAGAGGCGATCCGGAAGCAGAGACAGTTCAATATCATTCATCCCGGCTCCGGGTTGAAGGTGGACGTGATCATTCGGAAAGAGACTCCCTTTGACCGAAGCCGGTTTGCGAGAGCCCGCGTCGCCCACCCTGCCGAGACCTATGAGGCAGCCTTTGCGTCGCCGGAGGACGTTATCATCAAGAAGATGGAATATTATCGCGAAGGACGATCGGAGAAGCACCTTCGCGATATCGCCGGCATGCTGAAGGTCAGCGGCGACGAGCTCGATGAAGCCTATATCGTCGAATGGGCCGACCGTCTTGATCTGCGTCCGATCTGGGATGCGATCAAGCGTCGCCTTGGAGAGAAGACGTAGCCAGCCTGTCCCGAGCGAGAGTCGAAGGGCCTGCCCTGAACCAAGTCGAAGGGCCTGCCCTGAGCTGTGCCGAAGGGTCCGTCTCGCGGGCCTGCCTGCCGAAGCCTTGGCGCAGGCGGGGGTTTGGGACGGTCCGGCCGGTGCGGGGTGAACGGTGAGGGAGCGCAAGGCATGAGGTCATCAGTGAAGACGAAACGGATGTGCTTGTGTATCCTCGTGAGGTCGGCGTGAGGGGGCACGCGGTCAAGCCTCCGCGCTGCATCGTGATTGCCGGGCCGAACGGCGCAGGGAAGACCACGTTTGCCCGAGAGTTCCTGCCTCGCGAGGCGGGCGTGATTCACTTTGTGAATGCCGATCTCATAGCCGGTGGACTGTCGCCTCTTCGTCCGGAATTGGCTGCTCGGCGAGCGGGACGCCTTGTGCTGACGGAACTCACTCGGTTGGCGAAGGCCCGGAAGGATTTTGCATTTGAGAGCACCTTGAGTGGGCGGACGTACCTTCGGGTGCTGAGCCGGTGGAAGACCGCCGGGTATCGGATCGAGATGGTGTTCTTGTCGCTGCCGTCGGCCCAGCTTGCCCTCCAGCGCATTGCGGCCCGCGTGCGGCAAGGCGGGCATAATGTTCCGCGCGCCGATGTGCTCCGGCGCTTTGACCGCAGTTGGAACAACTTTCGTACGCTCTATCGACCGTTGGCCCATACGTGGGCAGTCTATGATAATTCCGAGGATGCGCCGCGATTACTGGAGGAAGGCCCATGAAAGCAAACGGCAGGACGGAGACCAAACGGTTTGCGCAGAGCGTCGGTCGAGCGCTACGGCGCGCGGCGAAGGTTGCGCGGAAAACGGCACAGGCTCACCATACGCCTCTCTATATTTGGCGAAACGGCAAAGTCGTGGCGGAGAAACCGTAGGAACCAGGGCTGACAAGTGCAACTGGTCATCAATACCTTCGGCGCGTACCTCCGCAAGCAGGGGGGACCTTTCTGGTAGCGGTTTGAAAGGGAGTTCCACCAAAACAAGGATTGAAACATGATCGTCTTCCGCGTCACGGTCATGAGCCGCCCGGTTTGACAGGGAGTTCCATCAAAACAAGGATTGAAACAGTCCGGGACTAGCGGCCCATGCTGGCGAGGGTAGCGCCCGCTCGAAAGGGCGGGCGAGGATTGACTCCCGGCAGGGAGCAGAGCGTGGCAGCATTGTCTTCGACTCGCAAGATGCTCTCAGCTCGGCATCCCAAAAACGGCAAGGAGAAGTGGCGACTGGACGCGATGTGGTCTGTGATGCCAAGATAGGGCCGGACTGACGCGGCAGACGAGGTATAGATGGCTAACCTGGCCCTGAAAACCACCAACGTTCAGGCCACGATTGCGGAGATGGTCAATCGCATCGTCCAGCGGTTCCACCCGGAGAGAATTATCCTGTTTGGTTCCCATGCCCGCGGGGCGGCTGGCCCGGATAGCGATGTGGACTTGTTGGTGGTCATGCATCCCAACGGGTCCAAACGTGCCCTAGCGGTCGAGATTTATGGGCTGCTCGCCGGGATGGGTGTCCCGAAGGACGTGATGGTCGTAACCCCGGAGGAATTCGAGGCATACCGCGACGCGCCGGGGACTGTGATTCGGACGGCCTGTCAGGAGGGAAAGGTCCTCTATGAGCGAGCGGCCTAAGATCGAGGACCTTGTCCGGCCTTGGGTGGAAAAAGCCGAGCACGATTTGCTGAACATCGAGAATAACCTGGCTGCAAAAGAGGTCCCGTGGGATACCGTCAGCTTTCACGCCCAACAGTGTGCTGAGAAATATCTGAAAGCGCTTCTGACATTTCACCGGATCGACTTCCCGAAGATTCACGACCTGACGGAACTGTACGCGCTCCTGCCGAAGGATCAGCGCGTAGACTTCGACCCGCGGCTCCTGGAACAGTTGAATCCGTATTCCATCGAGGGCGGTACCCTGGCATCTGGGAACCGGTGGAGCGGGAAGAAGCCCTCCGCGCTGTCGAAGCCGCCCGAGCCGTTCGCCACGCCATCCGCCGAGTCCTTTCCAGAGAACAGACAGGCCGCACAGGTTAAGCTGTACTGATGGAACTTTGGCGCCATTCTCCGGATACCCTCGCCGGGTAGCGCCCGCTCGACCTGCCCGCCGCCAGACAGGCGGGAAGGGCGGGCGAGGATTGACTCAGTGTCTCCGCTGCTGACGTCGGTTCACGTCGACAGCATCAGGCTCTTTGAAACTCGGCGAACAACCGCTTGACTTGGCGGTTCAGGATGGGAATCGGTTGGGTGCCGTCAATGAGATGGTCGGCAAACCGGGCTTTTCGTGACAGCGGCATCTGCGAGCGGATGCGGCGGAGGGCTTCTGCACGAGAGAGTCCATTACGGCGGCGCAGTCGAGCGATTTGTGTGGCTCGGTCCGCCGTCACCACGATCAGCCGATCCATCCGCTTGTGGGCGCCCGCCTCGATGAGGACCGGTGCGTCGTAGATGACGACGGCGTGCGGGTGCTGTTTGGCGATGAGGCGGGTCAAACGAGCTTGCTCACGGGCGACCCGCGGATGGATGATCGCGCCCAGGCGGCGAAGCTTCGCGGGATGGCGAAAGACGATCTTGGCTAAGGCCGCACGGCTCAACGACCGGTCTGGGAGAAGTATGTCTTTCCCGAATGTCGCGACGATGTCCCGCCAGGCCGGTTTGCCCGGTTCGACGACCTGTCGGGCCAATTGATCTGCGTCGATCACATGGGCGCCGCACCGCTTGAACATCTTGGCCACGGTGCTCTTGCC
>JACRLS010000262.1 GCA_016235225.1 Nitrospirota bacterium
TCCAGGCGAGGGACAGCCCTAGGACGAGGGTTGCGGCGGCCACCCCCGCGGCGAGCGAGGCCGTATTCCAGAGCAGCTCGGGTATGCGCGTGTTCCACAGGCGGAGCCAGAGGGCCGGCTCGGCGCTGAGGGCGAGATAGCTGACATAGAGCAGCGGCAGGCAGATGAAGGTCGCGACCCCGATGGCAATCACAGAGAGGGGGCCGGTGATGGGATATCGTGCAGCGGTGATCATGGGGGTCATGCGAGAGAGCCGCTACCGGAGGCCGCTCTTTTCGATCAGCGCCATGGCCGGTTCGCGCAGTTCGCTCAGCCGGGCGAGGGGAACCGTGGTCGTGCGGAAGCTGTTGCGTGGTGGGAGTGCCGGATCGGGTGCCACGTCGGCGCGAATCGGATACTCCTTGTTCAGGTCCGCAAACATCTTCTGGCCGTCCTGCGAGACGAGAAACTCGACCAATCGGGTCGCGGCCTCCGCATGACGAGTCTGCTTCACGATGCCGACGCCGGCCGCATTGAGGATGGCGCCCATGCCCCCCTGCTGCTGATCCGGCATAAGGATTGCGATCGGGGCATTCGGCTGCGTGGCCAGATGGCGATAGATGTAGTAGTGATTCACAATTCCCACCGCAGCCTGTCCTTTCGCCACCGCCTCGACGATCTGTGAGCTCTTCCCGAAGACCTGCGTGCCGGCGTTCGCCTTGAGTCCCTCAAGAAAGCGACGCGTCCGATCATCGCCGTGGAAAGCCTGGATGACGGACACGCCCGCTTGCAGGTATTCGCTGCCGGCGTTCGGAATCGCAATCCGGCCTTTCCATTTCGGGTCGGCCAGATCAAAGAGGGAGGTGAGGTCTTTCGGCGTCACCTGGCTGGTGTTGTAGATCAGGACCCAGACCCGGCCCGAGAGGCCCACCCAACTGTTGTCCGGGGCCCGGAACGTCGCCGGGATGACCTGGTCGATCTCCTTCGAGGCGAGCGGGAGCAGGAGCCCGAGTTCGTAGGCGCGATCAAGGCTGCCGGCATCGTTGGTGATGAAGACGTCCGCCGGAGTGCGCAGGCCCTCCGCCTGGAGGCGGTTAACGAGCTCGGTCGAACCCGATGAGAGTAGGTCCACCTGAATGCCGGTCTTGGTCTGGAAGGCATCCAGCACCGGCTTGATCAACCGCTCCGCCCGGCCGGAATAGACGACCAGATGCTCGGCCGCCGGAACCGGCAGCGCCGTCCCCAGCACGCAGAGCCAAGCGGACAGGAGGCAGAGGAGTCGTGCTTGAAATTGATTTTGATTCATGCTCTAAATTATAACTGACAAAAAAAGGCGGGTCAATGACGGCAGCTAGAACAGACACCATAGAGTTCCAGCTTGTGGGTCTGGATCGTAAAGCCGTTCCGGGAGGCCACTTCTTCCTGGAGCCGTTCGATATCGCAGTTCTCGAACTCCACGATCTTGCCGCAACCGGTGCAGATCAGGTGGTCGTGATGCCCTTTGTGCGCCACGTTGTCGTACTGCGTTTGGGTGCCGAAGTGGCGGGCTTGCGCGAGGCCGGCCTCGCAGAACAGGTTGAGCGTCCGGTAAATCGTCGCCAGCCCCAGGTGCGGTATCCGTTTCGCCAGCCGGTGGTACATCGCTTCGGCGGTGATGTGCTCAACTTTCAAGAACGCGTCCAGGATCTGCTCTCGCTGGCGCGTCAGCTTGAGTTGATGCTTCGCCAAGTGCTCTTTCAGGAGCACGATATCCTTGGGAAGTCGATGGACGGTCGCCATGGGGCCTCCGATCGGGGGCAAATATTAAGAGGGCGCAGCCCCATCGGTCAAGCATCAAAACGGATCATCTGGGCAGAGAGCGCGGGGCAGGGAACAACTCCGCTGGATTCTCAGCCTGTTGGAAGAAACATTTCGTCTCTCAAATGGGAGATGCTACAGTGTCGGTATCCGACCGAGACCAAGGGAGGGGCGAACCATGTCTGCGCCGCGCGTTGAGAATTTTGTGAACGGAGTCTGGAAGGTTCCGCACTCCGGCAACCGGTTCGAGAGCCGCAACCCTGCCCATCCTGGCGAGGTCATCGGGACGTTTCCGGAGTCCGGGCAGGCCGACATCGACGAAGCCGTCTCCGCGGCCACGGGCGCCTTCGAAGGTTGGCGTGCGCTGGGGCTGGTGAAGCGGGCCGAGTACCTGCTCAAGGTGGCCTATTACATGGAGGCGGATCTCGATCCGATGGCGCGCATTCTGGCGCGGGAGGCGGGCAAGCAGATCAACGAAGCGCGGGCCGACATCGTCGAGGCCGTCCACACGGCCCAGTACGCCTTTGCCTACGGACACATCGGCCAGTATGGCCGCGTCATGGGCGACGAAGTGGCGACCAAGCGCTGCTATGAAATATTGGAGCCGCGCGGGGTGGTCGTGGCCATCACACCCTGGAATTTTCCCGTGGCCTTGCCCTTCTGGCTGACCGGCCTCTCGCTCGTGCTCGGCAATTGCGTCATCCTCAAGCCCAGCGAATACACGCCTATGTGCGGGGCCAAGATCGCCGGGTGGTTTGAGAAAGCGGGGATCCCGCCGGGCGTCTTTCAAGTCGTGCAGGGTGCGGGCGAGACGGTCGGCGCGTCGCTGGTGGCCCATCCCAAGACCCATGTGGTGCTGTTTACAGGCAGTTACGAGGTCGGCCTCAAGATCAAGATGGAAGTGGCGAAGCACGCCAACAAGGTCTGCACCATCGAGACGGGCGGGAAGAACGCCGTGCTGGTCATGGAGGATGCCAATTTGGAGATGGCCGTCACCGCCGGCATCCTCTCCGCCTTCAAGACCTCCGGGCAACGCTGCGTCACCGGCGGCCGAATGTTGGTGGATGACAAGGTCATCGACCGCTTCAGGGAACGGTTTGTGGAGACGGCCAAACGCATCAAGGTGGGCGATCCGCTGGATGAGAGTGCCTTCTACGGCACCATGATCAATCCGCAGGGCGTCGAGAAGGGCAAGCGGTTCAACGAACTGGCGCGCAAGGAGGGCTTTCAAGTCCTGCTCGATCGGAACAACGAGCCGCCGCCGACACCGGACGGCTACTGGCTCCGGCCCTTCGTCTACACCGGGGCCTGGCGGAACACGAGCACGGTCCTGACCGAAGAAGCCTTCAGCCCCCATGTGGCCATCGTCCCGGTGCGGGGATTGGAGCAGGCCGTCAGCGTCTACAACGACACGCGGTTCGGTCTCTCCGGCGCCATTATCACGGAAGATTATCGCAAGGCGAAATATGCGGAAGAGCACATGGAGTGCGGCATCTTCTACTGGAATCTCCCCTGCATCGGCGCCGGCGTGCGCCTGCCTTTCGGCGGCGTCAAGCAGTCCGGCAACCTCATCCCCTCCGCGGCCGGCCTCCTCCCGGTCTTGACCCACCCCAAGGCGGTCACGTACAACCTGGATACCAAGATCGTCATGGCCCAGGGACTTTCCGCGGAGATCAAATAAGCGTGAAGCGTATCTCGTGAAGCGCGGGCCGTCGCTCTGACGAGCGACGAACGACGAGATACGAGCGACCAATCCAGCATGCGTAAGCCATCCGACATCGCCATCGATCGCGCACTGCTGCTCTATGCGCTGCAGCTCTTGGAGAAGCCCGAGGACGAAGAGGCGGAGGAAGAGTCGCCCGCCGCGGTCTTGATGAGCGACGTCAAGGTGCAGCAGCTGGCCTTCCTCTGCGAGCTGCAAATGTTCGCCCAGGGGCTCAGGGGCTTTCACTACGAGTACTTCCGGTTCGCCTACGGCGCCTATAGCAAAGACCTGGACAACGACCTGCTCGCCCTCCGCAAGAAGGACGAGGGGGTGGAGACGAATCAGAAAATCCTGGAGATCGTGAAGGCCATCGCGACGACGTATGGGCCGCAGGACAGTGGAGCCATCTCCAGGTCCGTCGAAGCGGTCGAAGTGAGCACCCCCTCCGAACCCGACCGCCGGCTCCCCATCAGGACCATCTCGTTTCATTCCACCTTGCTGGTGCCGTCGCGCATCGAAGTCAAAGCGGAGTTCGCAATTCCGGTGCCGGTACTCAGCCGCGTGAGCGCCGCGCTGGGGGGATAAGGACCGATGAGACAGACGACCGTCACCACGCGCAGAAGCCCCGCCGCTCTGCGCATCGGACTGCTTCTGAGCGGACTGCTCCTTGCGCTCTCTGCAACGAGTCAAGCCGATCCGGCGCCGGCCAATCCTGCGCCGACGTCCCCGGCCGAGGCCGAACGCGGCCGGATGGTCTTCAACGGCAAGGGAGTGTGCGCCTACTGCCATGGCGTCGATGGACGGCTGGATCAGATGCCGCCTCTCTTGCCGGAGACCGCCGCCATCATCGCCGGGCTCGATCCGAAACCGGCAAACCTCCGGCAGGCGGCCGGCCTGAAGTTGAAGACCGACAAAGAGCGATTTCGCGCGATTCGTGAGGGACACCCGGGGACGGGGATGCTTCCGGATACCAACCTCACCGATCAAGAAATTAATGATGCCCTGTCCTACCTCGCGGTACTGCGGGAGCCGACGAAGACGCCGCGCAAGTCCCGCTAAGGCCTCAGCGAGCGATCCGCGCGGAACCTGCCGCGGTGGCGAACTCTGTTGAGCGGGCGCTGCCTGGCGGCAGGCACAAGAGGATGTCCGCAACGTATGAGCGCCTATCAGTGGACCACACAGACACCCATCGCCCCCGGGTGGTACTGGTATCGCGGCCAGGCCCACGAAGCCGATCCCTTCATTGTGCAAGTGGACGAAGTCGGGCAGTTTCAATGGCCTGACGGCGGGTATCAGGAAGTGAAGCTGGCCAAGGGTGAATGGGCGGGGCCGATCCAACTGCCGGAGGAATGAGCAGAGGCGCAGGACCGTTGGGAGATTCCCCTGCTCCCGGAACGCGCATCCTCGGAAGGAAGGAGTATAGGATACAGCCAGGCTGCCCTTCTTGCTCGCAGAGGCCGCACATCAGAATATGCTCCCTCGATGCGCGCAGTAAAGGGCAACCTGGCTATGTCCTTTGGGAAGTAGAGGAGTAAGGAGGAAAAACCGACGGGCGCAAGAGGAATCTCCCAACGGCCCTGCGCACGCAGATAAGGGGCAGCTAGATATGGCCCCCGAGGAGAGGTCGCAGAGGGGCGGCGGTCTCGCGAAGCGCCACTCGGATGCGGTCTCCCGGGCACTCCGACACATCACTGAGAAAGGCCGATCAGGTCACCGATGAAACACGAATCCCATCACCCACCCGCTGTGCCGTCTATCCATGGGTTTTCGCCGGGCTTCGCCGCGCTGGGGCTGGAAGCCTCTCTGCTCACGACCCTCGACACGTTGGGCTACGAAGAGCCGACGCCGATTCAGCGGGAGTCGATTCCACCGCTCCTGGCCGGGCGCGATCTGCTGGGCCAGGCGGCTACGGGAACGGGCAAAACGGCTGCCTTTGCGTTGCCGCTGCTCCAGCGCATTGCGCAAGGGGTGAAGCATCGGCCCGCCGGGCTCATCCTCGTGCCGACGCGCGAATTGGCGATCCAGGTCGGCGAGGCGGTCCAACGCTATGGCAAGGAACTGCGTCTCTCGGTGCTGGCCGTCTATGGCGGTCAGGCCATCGGCCCGCAGCTGCATGCGCTGAAACGCGGCGTTGATGTCGTCGTCGCCACGCCGGGCCGGGCGCTGGACCACCTTCGGCGCCATACGCTGCAGCTCAAACATCTGCAGATCGTGGTGCTGGATGAAGCGGATGAAATGCTCGACATGGGATTTGCCGAGGATCTGGAAGCCATTCTGGACCAGACGCCGAAGGAGCGGCAGACCGCGTTGTTCTCAGCCACGATGCCGCCGCGCATCGCCTCCATCGCCCACCGGCATCTCAAGAACCCGATCGAGATCAAGATTGCCAAGGAGCCGATCAAAGCCGGAGCGGCTCCGCGGGTGCAACAAACGGCCTATGCGGTCCTCCGACCGCACAAAGTAGCCGCGCTGGTACGCGTGCTGGACATGGCGGCGCCGAAGTCGGCCCTGGTCTTCTGCCGCACGCGGCTGGAGGTGGACGAACTGACCGCCGGGCTCAATACCCGTGGGTATCGGGCCGAAGCGATCCATGGCGGCATGAGCCAGGGCCAGCGCGATCGTGTCATGCAAGCGTTTCGATCCGGACAGACGGAACTCCTGGTGGCGACCGACGTGGCGGCGCGGGGGCTGGATATTCCCAGCGTGTCGCATGTGGTGAATTTCGATCTGCCGTCCGCGCCGGAAGTCTATGTCCATCGCATTGGGCGGACCGGGCGAGCCGGGCGCGAGGGCGCGGCGATCACGATTGTGGAACCCCGCGAACAGCGGTTGCTGCGCAATATCGAGCAGTTGACCAAAGCCCACATCGTCGTGACTCCGGTGCCGACGGTGGCTGATCTTCGGGCGAAGCGACTGGAACGAACCAAGGCGTCGATTCAAGCGGTGCTGGCGGAAGGTGACTTGGACCAGTTCATGGCTGTCGTGACCTCGCTCGCAGGGCAGGGTGACCCTGTGGCGGTGGCGGCGGCGGCGGTGAAGCTGGCTCATCGCGCCCAGGGTGGCGAGCGGGAAGAACCAGACATTCCGGCCATCCCGAGCAGACCGCAGGAGCCAACGCGGATGGGGCGACGTCCCCCGTGGGAGACAGGTGGCCCGGCGCGCGGCGCAAAGCTGGGAGAAGGGCAGAGGCGTGTGTTCGACAGGCCCGGTCGTCCGGGTCGGCCGGCGAACGTAGCGCGCGTATACATCGGGGCAGGCCGGGCCGCGGGGATCCGGCCCGGCGATCTTGTCGGCGCCATCGCCAACGAGGCCAGGGTGAATGCCGGCGTTATCGGTGGCATTGACGTGCAGGATCGCTTCTCACTGGTGGAAGTGCCGGAGGACCTGGCGCGGGGGATCATCGAGGCGCTGGGACGAACCAGGATCAAAGGTCAGAAAGTGCCTGTCAGATTGTTTCGCGACTAGCTCACATTATTCATGACCGGGTCTG
>JACRLS010000263.1 GCA_016235225.1 Nitrospirota bacterium
TGAGGCAGACGATTCCCGCAGGCTCTGACATACTGCCGCCGCGCCTTCCTCTCCGCGGCCTGTTGATCGCGCAGTTTTGCGGCGCGTTCAACGACAACGCCTGGAAGCTCATCGTCGCGCTGCTCGGCATCAAGTCCCTCGCGGGTGCGGTGGGACCGGGCACCGGCCTCGAAGCCGCCTCCCAGACGGAAACCGCCAAAGCGTTCATCGTCTTCACTCTGCCGCTGATGGCCGTCTCGCTCGTGGCCGGTGTCCTGGCCGACCGTGTCAGCAAACGCACCATCCTCGTGACGATGAAAGTCGTGGAGGTGGGCCTCATGGCGGCCGGCACCGCAGCCCTCATGATCGTTCCGGCCGGAGGCTGGCTGCCGTTGATCGTGCTCGGCTGTATGGGCGTACATAGCGCCCTCTTTAGCCCGGCCAAGTACGGCATCCTGCCTGAAATCGTTCCACACGAGAAATTGTCCGCGGCCAACGGTTGGCTGGAGATGTGCACCTTCCTGGCTATCCTGCTGGGCACGGCCTCCGGCGGCATCCTGCTGGATCACGCCACACCCGTCACCTGGTTGGCCGGCGCCGCTCTCACCGTGATGGCAACCGTGGGATTCATCGCCTCCTGGACCATTCCCCCCGCACCTCCGGCCCGATCCACCGGCGGGATCGTATGGACGCTCGCGTCGGCCTGGACCGCCGTGACGTCCGATCGAGTGTTACGCCTGGCGGTGATCGGCACGATCTTTTTCTGGACGATCGCTAGCCTGTTCGGCCAAGACATGCTGGTCTATGCCAAAGCCGTCCTCGGCCTGTCGGATTCCCTCTCCGGCCTGCCTCTCGCAACACTGGCCGTCGGAATCGGTGCCGGCGCCATGCTTGCCGGCAGGCTATCCGGCGCACGGGTTGAGTACGGCCTCATCCCCCTCGGCGCGCTCGGCGTCGCCGTGGTGCTCACCCTAATGGGGACACTGGCCCCGACCCTGTCCGACACCCTCCTTCTTATGGCGCTGTTGGGTCTGGCCAGCGGGCTTCTGCTGGTACCGCTCGATGCCTTGATCCAGTGGCGCGCACCGCATGATCGACGAGGCGCGATTCTCGCGCTGTGGAATACCGGCGTGTTCGGCGGTGTGTTGCTCGGTTCGCTCGCGGGCGACGGACTGGCCTCCTTCGGATTCTCAACCGGACAGATCCTGCTCGCGGCCGGTGGGATGACGCTGCTGGGAACCCTGTGGGCACTCTGGCTGGTGCCGGATGCGCTGATCCGGTTGCTCATGGTGCTGTTCACCAAGACGATCTACCGGCTCCGGATCGTCGGCGCCGAGAATCTGCCGCCCCAGGGTGGAGCCCTCCTCATCCCGAATCACATCTCTTTCGTCGACGGCTTCCTGCTCATGGCCAGCCTGGACCGCCCGGTTCGTTTTGTCGTGGACGCACAGTACGCCGGGCATCCGCTGCTGAAATCGCTGGCGAGCATCATGGGCATCATCCCCATCTCCTCTCAGGGTGGTCCTCGCGTGATCCTTCGCGCGCTCCGCGACGCCGGATCCGCGCTCGACGCGGGAGAACTCGTCTGCTTTTTCCCGGAAGGGCAGATCACCAGGACCGGCACACTGTTGCCGTTCCGCCGCGGATTCGAACGGATCGTGAAAGGTCGTTCGGTGCCCATCGTGCCGGTTCATCTTGACCGTGTGTGGGGGAGCATCTTCAGCTTCGTGAAAGGTCGATTCCTCTTCAAATGGCCGGAGCGCATCCCCTATCCGGTCACCGTCTCCTTCGGCGCGCCGAGACCGTCCGACACTCCGTCCTACGAGCTGCGTCGCGCCGTCCAGGAATTAGGTGAAGCCGCCTGGCGCCTGCGCAAGCCGCACCGTCGCCCGCTGCACGTCGCGTTCATCCGGGGTATGCGCCGCCATCCGTTCCGTTTCGCGATGGCCGATGCGACCAGGCCCAAGGTCTCGGCGCTGCAGGCCCTCGCGGGATCGATCGTGCTCGCCCGGCTCCTTCGTCCCCATTGGCAGGACCAGCCGCACGTCGGCCTGTTGCTCCCCCCGAGCGTCGCCGGCGCGCTGGTCAACGTGGCCACGCTCCTCTGCGGCCGGACGAGCGTGAATCTCAACTACACGGTGGGACGCGCGGGCCTGGAGTCCGCCTGCCGGCAGGCGAAGATTCGGACGGTGGTGACCAGCCGCCAGTTTGTGGAGAAGGCCAAACTGGACCTCCCCGACGGACTCACCCTGCTGTGGCTTGAGGATCTCGCGCCGGCGATTGGACTCGGACGGAAGCTGGTCGGGTTTCTCCTCGCGCTCATGGCCCCCATCCGTCTGATCGAGCGGGCCTGCGGGCAACGCCGCCGGACCGTCATTGACGACCTCGCCACCATTATCTTCAGCAGCGGGAGCACCGGGGAACCGAAGGGGGTGATGCTCTCACATTTCAGTATCGATTCGAACATCGAGGGCGTGGCGCAGGTCTTTCACGTCGACCCACAGGATCGGGCGCTGGGCATCCTGCCGTTCTTCCATTCCTTCGGCTATCTGATCTTTTGGTTCGTCACGCGCGCCGGCGTCGGGATCGTGTTCCATCCCTCGCCGCTGGATGTGGGGGCCATCGGAGACCTCGTCGCCCGATACCGCGTCACACTGCTGGTCTCCACGCCGACCTTTCTGCAGCTCTACCAGCGTCGCTGCACACCGGAGCAATTCAGTTCCCTCCGCGTCGTGCTGACCGGCGCGGAAAAACTGCAGCCCCGCCTGTCGCAGGCCTTCGAAGATCGATTCGGCATTCGCCCCGTCGAAGGCTACGGGGTCACCGAATGTGCCCCCGTCATCTGCGTCAATTGTCCGGATTTCCGGGCGGCCGGATTTTTCCAATCCGCCTCCCGGCGGGGCACCGTGGGCCAACCGCTTCCCGGCGTCTGCGTTCGAATTGTAGACCCGGAGACGTTTGCGCCCTTGCCGCCGAACCGCGCCGGGATGCTGCTCGTGCGGGGCTCCAACGTGATGGACGGCTATCTGGGACGCGAGGACCTCACCGAGAAGGCCATGCGAGAGGGCTGGTACGTGACGGGCGACATTGCCATCGTGGACGACGACGGATTTGTCACCATCACCGACCGGTTGTCCCGCTTCTCCAAGATCGGCGGCGAGATGGTTCCGCACGGCGGCGTCGAGGAGGCCTTGCATCAAGCTGCCGGGATCGAAGGACAGGCGTTTGCCGTGACCGGCATCCCGGACCAACGGAAAGGCGAGGTGCTGGCGGTCCTGCACACGCTGGACGAATCGCGCATCCCTGAAGTTCTCGACAAACTCGGAGAGACCGGCCTCTCAAACCTGTTCGTCCCCTCACGGAGCAACTTCGTCAAAGTGGATGCCTTGCCGGTGCTCGGCACCGGCAAGCTGGACCTCCGGGCTCTCAAGCAGATCGCGGTGGAACGACTTCAAGGGCGTTAAGCGTCAATCGTGAAGCGGAAGACATCTGATGATCTGTTGATCTGTCGAGTGTCCGGAAATTCCGATCAATCGACAGATCAACAGATTCCGGAATTGTTCCACGAGAGGACGAACGACGCATGGCTGACAAATCTCTCATCGACTGCCACGTGCATCTGGCCGCGCTCCCCGACGGCGACAACGGCTGCTTCATTTCACCGAAGCTCTTAAAGAGCCCACTGTTCCGATTTCTGCTCTGGAAACACGGCCTCTCCCCCAAGGCCCCTAGGGACGCCAACCGGAAGTATGTGGACGATCTGCTGGTGGAGCTCCGCGCATCGCGCCATGTGCGGCAAGCCGTCCTCCTCGGCATGGACGGATACTATGACCGGAACGGAACGCTCGACCTCGTCCAGACGGACTTTCTGGTCGGCAACGACTATGTGCTCGCCACGAGCCGCGCCCACCCGAACGAGTTTCTGGCCGGCGTGTCGATCAACCCCCAGCGTCGTGATGCGATCGAGGAGGTGCATCGCTGCGCCGACGCCGGGGCGGTGCTGGTCAAAGTCCTGCCCAATGCGCAGCATTTCGACCCGGCCGATACCCGATACAAGTCCTTCTACCGGACGCTGGCCGCGCGCGGGCTGCCGTTGCTGAGCCATGTCGGCTACGAACTCAGCCTCCTCGGAAAGGACCAGTCGCTGGGCGATCCGGATCGGCTGCGAACCCCGCTCGATGAAGGCGTCACCGTCATCGCCGCCCACGCCTGCAGCTACGGTCTCATGGTCTACGAAAAGTTCCTCCCGACCTTTCGCCGAATGGTCCGCACTTATCCTTGCTTTTTCGGCGACGTCTCGGCCCTGACGCTGCCGAACCGCCTCAAGATGCTGCTGGCGCTTCGATACGAGCCCGATCTCCAGTCACGCCTGCTCTTCGGCACCGACTATCCCTTGTCGGTCTTTCACATCCCCGCCTGGGGGCGAGTGGCGCCCGGCACTTTACGGACAATGATCCGCACCAAGAATCGCTTCGATCGCCAGGTCACCGTCTGCCAGGGGCTTGGACTCAATTTCGGTTCCTTCGGTGACCTGATCGACCGGCGATACAGCTAGGAGCCTGTCCGACATTAGGAAGCACGAAAATTTCGACGCACACATTTGCCTCAGGATCAACGATCTCGATTCGGTCAATATGATTTCATCCCCCCAAATCGGTCAATTTCGGCAATGTCGGACAGGCTCCTAGGGGGCCCGGACAGCAGGTTGGTTTCGCCCAAGGGGCAGGTTGCGCGACCCCCGATATGGGTCCTGATCAGTCGTGTCGCATGCTCACGGAGTCGAGGAATCGGGGTAGGCCTGCGTAGTCACGTACCCGCCCTTTCTTAAGGGTGTGGGGCTTGCCGCATGAGGAAAGGGAAGGCGAGCCTTGATTATCTGCGTAGAAACTCGTCCCATATTCTGGTCCCGGTTTTGGTCACGGTTTTAGGCCCGATTCCCTCTCAGCCGCAATCACCGTTCGCCACACCTAAGAATCACCTAACCATCTGTTTTGTGGTGAAACAATCTCGGTCCATCTCTCAAAATCTCACTCCTTCTCACTGGCTGTCAGGCTCACTTTGGATCTGACTACCCAGGTTCGAATCCTGGTCCCCCAGCCACTCTGATTCAGCAGGAAGGTCAGCCCTTGCAAGCCCGCCTCAACTGAGGCGGGCCGTTGCGTCTTTAGTTCATTCCCCTCCCCAAAAACCTTGAAATATTTTTCGCGCTTGACAGCTTTTTCCTCATGGTGTACAAATGTACACCATGCTTCAAGAGCTCACCACACGCCAGGCCACGATCCTGAATTTCGTGGAGCGCTACACCGCGATGCACGGCTTTCCGCCGACGGTCCGCGAAATTGCCAAGCACCACGGTATGAAGAGCCCCAACGGAGTGAAGAAGCATCTGGATGCCCTGACACGAAAGGGACATCTGACGAGAAAATCAGGTGCCCGTGCCCTCCAATGCGCCCAATCGACACCCCGTCATGAGAGCGTGTCAGTGCCGATCATCGGGCGGGTCGCCGCAGGGCAGCCCATCCTGGCGGAGGAACATCGGCTCGGCGAGGTGACGTTAGACCGGTCGCTGGTCCGCTGGAACCAGCCCTTCCTGCTCAAGGTCAAAGGCGACAGCATGATCAACGCCGGCATCCTGGAAGGCGACTATGTGCTGGTCAACGCCCAGGCCCAGGCTCAACCGGGCGACATCGTCGTGGCCTTGCTGGACGACGACGCCACCGTGAAACGATTCCTGCAGACCCCCGACGGGTATGTGCTGCAGCCGGAGAATCCGAACTACGCCCCGATTCCGCTGCGTCCGGACGGTCCTACCGCCAGAATTGTCGGCAAAGTGAACGGGGTTCTCCGCCTTCCACATCTGAATTAAACAGCGAGAGGAGCGATCGCCATGTTGACCAGACAGCCATTGCAGACGTTTTCGTTTTCGGGCAGTGCCCCCCATCACGCCGGACTGATTCCCTATCCCCTGCTCGCCGTCGTTCGCCACGGCCCTCTGCATCTGCAACAGGCCGATGGACTGGTCCTGCTCTACGGACATGAGGCGGTATTGCGGTTGGGGCTCTACGCCGCGGCCGATCGGGCCTTGGCCGGTGAATCGGTGCTCTATCTGGACGGCGCTAATGCCTTCGACCCCTTCGTCATCAGCCGGCTCGCGCGTGTCAGCCACGTCCTGCCGCGTACGCTGCTGACCTCGATCCACCTTTCGCGCGCCTTCACCTGTCATCAAATGACGAGGCTGGCCACGGACCACCTGACGCAGGCGCTCCGCACCCATCGAGCCCGGACCGTCATCGTCTCCGGCCCCTTCGAGACCTTTTATGACGAAGCCGTCCCCGCCGGTGAACGGGGCAAACTGGCGCAGACCCTCGTCGCCGCGCTGCACGCCCTGGCCCGACGCGGCTAGAGCTGGCACATCCCTCGCACCACGTGGGGGATGTTCTAGAAGACGTCATTCGTGAAGCGTGAAGCGTATCTCGTTATTCGGGCGGGACTTGCGAGAAACGCGAGACTGGCGGGAAAGGCAAGACGAGGTGAGCGTCTCCATGTCGCCAGTCGCGCCTTTCACGCCAGTCTCGCCTGTCGCGCCGGCGAGATGCGAACGACGTTTCACGCATGACGTTTCACGCTTCACGAGATTCGGAATGGGGCGGACGCTTGCAACCTTTACCCAGCTCATCAGACAGGAGATCGACTCCTGGCGACGCTATCGGCGCGCCCTCCGTCAGGAAGATCAGGCCGTCCTGGACGCCCTCTTCGCCGCCGCGCGCCGGCATTCGGCTGCCGGGGCCTATCTGGCCCGCGAGGCGCCGTTCGAAGTCATGCTGATGTCCATGCTGCTTGAGGAACATAAACAGCTCCTCGCGTTGCAACAGAAAGTGTCCGACCTTGAAGTCCGGCTGCTCGATCATCCAACTGACGGGGTGGCTCCTTGATGTCTATCCCGACGCGGCCGGCATGGCGCTGTGGCTGGTGGACGAGCAGGGCGACCGCCGCCTCCTCCACGACCCCTTTCACCCCGCCTTCTACGTTGCGGAGCCCCCGTCCGGGCTCTTGGCCGCGCTTACAGCCCTGCATCGTCGCGGCCATCTCCTGACACTCCGTCGCGTCGAGCGATTCGAGCTCGGCGCATCGTTGCCGATCCTGGTCCACGAGGCGACCGTCCGACGGCCCGACCACTTCATGCCGCTCATCCGCCGGCTGCTCCGCGAGTTTTCCGACTCGGCCTTCTATCACGTCGACATCCCGCTGCCGCAGCGCTACGGCTACGAGCGGGATCTGTTCCCGCTCGCACGATGCCGAGTCGAAGCGACGGCGGACGGCATCGTCCAGGCCATTCATGCGACCGACTCTCCCTGGGACACGGACTACGTCCTTCCGCCCTTGCGCCTGCTCGAACTGTCGCTCGACACCGCAACGCCCAACCCTAATCACGGCGGCATGGCACATCTGGTGGTCAGGCTGGACGGAGAAGAACGACGGCTCGACAATGACGATCCCGCCGAATTGCTGGCCGACCTCGGCACCTGGCTGCGCCGGCATGATCTCGATATCTTATTGACTGACTGGGGGGATTCCTACATCCTGCCACGACTCGAGCGACTCGCCCATCAACTCGCCCGTCCGCTGGCCTTGAGTCGCGATCCGACCCGTCGCACCGAGCATCGCCCGCCTCGCTCCTACTTCTCCTATGGCCGGGTCCTGGCCCACGCCGGCGCGCGCACGCTGTACGGCCGACTCCACCTGGACCGGCGGAACTCCTTCATCCTGGCGGAAGCGGGGCTGGCCGGGTTGATCGAGCAGTGTCGCGTGACGAAGGTCCCGCTCCAGCAGATGGCGAGGACGACCACCGGCACCGGCATCACGGCCATGCAACTCGAAACCGCTCATCGGGACGGCATCCTGATCCCCTATCGGAAACAGAACCCAGAGGATTTCAAATCCGCACTGGAGCTGCTCCACACGGATCAAGGCGGGCTCGTCTTCGCGCCGCTCACCGGCTACCACGAACAGGTCGGCGAACTGGACTTCGCGTCCATGTATCCCACCATCATGACCCGCTTCAATCTCTCGCCCGAGACCGTCAACTGCACCTGTTGTGCAGACGATCCGGCCGGACAGGTGCCGGAGATCGGGCACCATGTCTGCCAGCGGCGACAGGGGTTGGTCCCACGGACGCTGGCACCGCTGCTGGAGAAACGCGCGCGGTACAAACACCTGCTCAACACAGCGCCCAATCCGCTGACGCGCCGCATGCTCGACCAACGGCAAACGGCCCTGAAGTGGTTGCTGGTGGTCTCCTTCGGCTACCTCGGGTACAAGAACGCCCGCTTCGGTCGGATCGAAGCGCACGAAGCCGTCACCGCCTACAGCCGGGAGATTCTCTTGCAGGCAAAGGACACGGCGGAGGCCGGCGGGTTCCGGTTTCTCCACGCCATCGTGGATTCACTGTGGCTCCAGAAGCCGGGCGCCGGCCGCGCAGAGTACGAGGCCCTCGCGGCCGCGATCACCGCGCGGACCGGCCTGTCGATCGTTGTGGAAGGACTCTATCGCTGGATCGGGTTTCTGCCCTCACGCACGGATCCGCAGATGCCGGTGCCGAATCAGTTCGTCGGGCTGTTCGACACCGGCGGCCTGAAAATCCGGGGGCTCGAAGTACGCCGGAGCGATGCCCCGCGCCTCGTCAAGCGCGCGCAAACGGAGATCCTCGACTGCCTCAGCCGGGCCCACACACTTGAGGCGCTGCGCGCGTCGGTCCCATCGGTCTTGGAGATCGTGCGCGCCTACCGGCGCATGTTGCGCGAAGGGCACATCGAGACAGAAGACCTCGTGATTGCCACATCCCTGTCGCAAGATCCCAGGCAGTATTGTCGTCCCACGAGAACCGCCATTGCCGCCCAGCAGCTCATGGACCGAGGCGCGCCGCTTCAACCGGGCGAGGTGATTCATTATGTGATGACGGAGGCCGACGCCGCCTGTCCGGACGACCGCGTGCGCGCCGCCGCTCTCATCGACGGCACGGCCGGCTACGACGCCGCGGCCTACGAGGCGCTGGTCCTCAAAGCCGCACTGGCGCTTCTCGTCCCCTTCGGCTGGGATCTCGCGCGCCTCGATGCGATCACAAACGCTGGCGATCAGTCAGCTACGGTTTCGGAAGGCGGGTAAGCAGGACGGGCATCGCGGTCCAGATGCGGTCGACCACGGAGAGGATGTAGTCACGGGCTTCCGGAAGGCGGATCTCCCAATTCGGGATCACTTCGTGGACATCCAGCAAGGGCTCGATCGTGTCGAAGGCGGCCTGACTGAAGAGGGGAACCTCATGGCCGAACTCTCGTTTGATGAACTCCTGGTGATCGGTCGACATGGCAATGGCCAGATCCGCCTGCTTGAGCATCTTCTCGGTGAGCTGCCGAGGCCGGTGCCCCCGTGGATCGATGCCCCTCTCCCGAAGGTGCTCACGGAGCAGTGGCAGCATCGGCTGGGTGACCGCCCTGATACCGGCGGACTCGACCACATAGGACGCGTTCCATTTAAGATGGGCCTTCAGCGCGTATTCCGCCACCATGCTGCGGAAGACGTTCCCGGTACAAACGAAGAGGATCGTCTTCGTGGTTTTTGTCTCTTTTCTGGAAAACATACGAATACTTTCATACTACACTGCCGACTGTTCCTCTGTCTTTGAAATAGCCGGATTCGATCTCGCTGCGTCGGACATCGCTTTTCCTTCGTCCTATCCCATTTTTCAGTATGACCAGATACAATACGTCCGCGACAGGTGAATGGATCCCGATGCACCCTTCAACTCACGCAGCCCCCCCAGCGCCGCTCGTCCCCGCGTCATCCCGGAAACTCCCCGTGGATCTGGAGAAACTCCAGACACGTCTGTGCCGGCTGGTGGGAACGGCGATCGCCGACTACGCCATGGTCGAAGAAGGCGACCGGATCATGGTGTGCCTCTCGGGGGGCAAGGACAGCTACGGTCTGCTGGATATTCTGCTCCTCCTTCAGCAGCGGGCGCCCGTCAGTTTTACGCTGGTGGCGGTGAATCTCGATCAGAGGCAACCGGGTTTTCCTACTCACGTGTTGCCCGAGTATCTGACCCGGCTCGGCGTGCCCTTTCACATCGAGACTCGGGACACCTATTCCATCGTCAAGCGGATGATTCCGGAAGGCGAGACCACCTGCTCCCTCTGTTCCCGGCTGCGCCGAGGCCACCTCTACCGTGTGGCATCCGAACTGGGGGCCACAAAGATCGCGTTGGGCCATCATCGCGACGACATTCTCGAAACGTTCCTGCTCAACATCTTTCACGGCGGAAAGTTGAAGGCGATGCCGCCGAAGCTACGGTCAAAGGACGGGCGGCATGTGGTGATTCGGCCGCTGGCCTACGTACCGGAGGCGGAGTTGGCGCGCTATGCAACACTGAAGCAGTTTCCGATCATTCCCTGCGATCTCTGTGGGTCACAGGAGCATCTCCAGCGCAGGGCAGTCAAGGCTCTTCTGAAAGAATTGGGAGAACGGTTCCCCGGTTCCGTGGAGAACATGTTCGCGTCGTTGAGCAACGTGGCTCCCTCGCTGCTCCTTGATCGCCGCCTCTATGATTTCGCGATCCGTGCTTCTGCGTTATCCTCGACGCCGAACCGCAACATCTCTCCCGGCCCCCCTCCCTGTGACCAAGACGAAGAGGACCCATTCTAACAGGCTGTTGAATATGTCAGCCGGCGTCGTCCCCGGCCTTGGGTGACCAGGCAAGGTTCTGACTCCATGTGGTACACTGGCGCGCCGGATTCGGAATCGGCGAGGAGGGTCGCCATGAAGATCACCTCCATCATCCTCGCGTTGATGCTCGCTGGTTTGTGTGCCATGACCGTTCCTGTCTGGGCCGAAGTGACGCTCTTTCAGAGCAGCGACGGGACCAGTGGGACAGTCGTGGACCTGGGAGGCGGGATTCGGATCTATTCGGATTCACACGGGAATAGCGGCACGATTACTGACTTGGGGGCCGGGGTCCAGAATTACCGGTTCAGTACTCCGCACGGGGAAGCAAAAATGGGGACGCTGTTCAGCGCACCACCGCCGCCACCAGGCGTGACACCCTCGCCGCTCCTCCCGTTCACGCCCCACAGCCCCCCGGTGCCCGGCACACCCACGGCGCCAAGCGTGGCACCGCCGGCCGGTTCGGGATCGGGGTCCTTCTCGTATGGGGCCTTCGGGGGGCGCCGATAGGCAGCGCTATTCCTCCTCTTCTTCTTCGATATCTTCGATCCCTTCATAACTGATTTCGCCCTCGGCCGATCCTCTTGTGGCTTTCTCGCAGAGCGAGTCAATCAGTTCCTCGGCATCTTCTGCGGACTCCGCGCTCACTTGGAACTTCACCGTAAGATTGAACCGTGCGTTCATCGTCTGACTCCTACGCACACCACTCTCTTGCCGGACTCGTGAACCTGCTCGTTTGTTCTTTGAGGTTCGGTCTTCCCACTCGGCTGTGTGAACCTGAGACACCCCCGATGTCGGCAGAGGGATACGCCATTCGATCGGATAAATCAACCGCCGCGGCGCGACCAGAGATCGAACAGGGATCGAGGAATACGGAAAGAGGAGCGGGGGAGTGCAGGACAACCCCCACA
>JACRLS010000236.1 GCA_016235225.1 Nitrospirota bacterium
AACGACCGGACCGTCGAGGGGCTGGCGGCGAAGACGCGAAACGAGCGCTTCGCACAGGACAGCTATCGCCGGTTCATCACCATGTTCGGCTCCATCGTGATGGGAGTTTCGCGCGAGCATTTCGAAGACATCCTGGCCCGCAAGAAGACGGAACTGCGCGTCAAGCTCGACACGGATCTGGATGCCAAAGCCTTGAAGGAACTGGTGGTCAGGTTCAAGGCTCTGGTGAAGGAGGAGACCCGGCGGGACTTCCCCGAGGATCCACTGGAGCAGCTCCGGATGGCCATCAACGCGGTCTTCTCCTCCTGGTACGGCGCGCGTTCGGTCACCTATCGGCGGCTCTACAATATCCCGGATAGCTGGGGGACGGCGGTGAACGTCGTGGCGATGGTGTTCGGCAACATGGGGGAGACCAGCGGAACGGGGGTGGCCTTTACACGATCCCCGGCTTCGGGCGATCCCGCGTTCTTCGGCGAGTGCCTGATGAATGCGCAGGGCGAGGATGTCGTCGCCGGCATTCGTACGCCCTTGCCGGTGGGTGAGCTGGCCAAAACCGTGCCGGCTGCCTACAAAGAGTTGATGACGACCTATCGCAAGCTGGAGAAGCACTATCGGGACATGCTCGACCTGGAGTTCACGATCCAGGAAGGCACACTGTACATGCTCCAAACCCGCGTCGGGAAGCGCACGGGCATCTCCGCCGTCCGCATCGCCGTGGACATGGTGCAAGAAGGGCTGATCACCAAGGCCGAGGCCGTCCAACGGGTCGGCCCGGAACAGCTGGCTCAGTATCTCTATCCGATTTTTGACGGAGGAGAAGAGGCCAAGCACAAGGTATTGGGCAAGGGTCTGCCGGCGGGACCGGGCGCCGCGGCGGGGAAGATCGCGTTGACTCCGGATAAAGCGGTCGAGATGAAAGCCCGGGGCGAGCGAGTCGTGCTGGTCAGGCAGGAAACGAGTCCGGACGACATTCATGGAATGAACGCCGCGCTCGGGTTTCTGACGGCACGGGGCGGCATGACCAGCCATGCGGCCGTGGTGGCGCGGCAGATGGGAAAAGTGTGCGTGGCCGGCTGCGAGGCCGTGGAGGTCGAAGACGGGAGTCGGGTCAAGATCGGGTCGGTCGTGCTCAAGGAGGGAGAGTATCTCTCGATCAACGGGTTCACGGGCCAGGTCTATCAGGGCGACGTCCCGGTCGTGGAATCGGATGTCATCCAGGTCATCCAGGGCAAGATCGACGCCCGCAAGTCGGAAAAGTATCAGCGCTTTGCCCTGCTGCTCAGTTGGGCGGACGAGTTCCGGACCCTGAAAGTCCGGGCGAATGCCGACGTGCCGGACCAGGCGATGGTGGCGCGGGGCTTCGGGGCGGAGGGCATCGGGCTGTGCCGGACCGAGCACATGTTCTTCGCGGACGATCGCATCACGGTGATGCAGCGGATGATTCTGGCGAGGACCAAACAGGACCGGGAAAAAGAACTGGCCAAGTTGTTGCCGCTGCAAAAGCAAGACTTCATCGGACTGTATCGTGAGATGAAGGGCTATCCGGTCACCATCCGCTTGCTGGATCCGCCGCTGCACGAATTTCTTCCGAAGCGGGAGGAGTTGATGGTCGAGATCGCGAAGCTTGAGCTGACCCATGGCGACGCGGCCGCCGTGGACGAGAAGCGGCGGTTGTTGGCTCGCGTCGAAGAGCTCCACGAGTTCAATCCGATGCTGGGGCTCCGCGGCTGCCGGCTGGGGATCCTGATGCCGGAGATCACCAGGATGCAGGCGCGCGCCATCATCGAGGCGGCCTGTGAATTGGCGAAAGAGGGCAAGAAGATCGTGCCGGAGATCATGATTCCCCTGGTCGGCATGGTGTCGGAAATGAAGGCGCAGAAAGACATCATCCGCGAAGTCGCCGACGAGACCATGAAGAAGTGCGGCACGAAGCTGACCTATCTCGTGGGGACCATGATCGAGTTGCCGCGCGCGGCGGTGACCGCCGGCCGGATTGCGGAGGAAGCCGAATTCTTCTCGTTCGGCACCAACGACCTGACTCAGACGACATTCGGGTTTTCGCGCGATGATGCCGCCAAGTTCGTGTCCTTCTATATGAGCCGGCAGGACACCTGCCCGAGCTGTCAAAGCGCCGATGTGGACTGGAAGGAAATGAAGTGCCGAACCTGTGGCACGGTGGCGGCGAAGAAGCCGGACAATATTCTCGATGCGGATCCCTTCGCCGCGTTGGATCGGGAAGGTGTCGGAGCGTTAATGCGGATGGCGATTGCCGAAGGCCGCAAGACCAGGCCCGGCATCAAGCTTGGGATCTGCGGCGAACACGGCGGCGAACCGAGCTCGGTGGAATTCTGCCACCAGATCGGTCTGGACTATGTGAGCTGCTCACCGTATCGTGTGGCGATCGCGCGGCTGGCTGCCGCTCAGGCCGTCTTGGCAGCCGGAGCTCCCGCCGCAAAGCGCAAGCCCGCGTCAAGCTCCAGGCGGAAGGGAAAGACCACACGGGCAAAGGGCACATCTCGACGGTAATCGTGTCTCGTTCGCGCACGCGACCATCGGGCAGTCTCTCTTCTGATCGAGATTTCCATTTCATGCGCCTTGCCCTTCGCCTGGCGGCGAAGGGCCGAGGCCGGACTAGCCCCAATCCTCTGGTCGGCGCGGTGGTCGTCTCCGGTGGCCGCATGGTGGGCCGCGGATATCACCGCCGAGTCGGCGGGCCCCACGCGGAAATCCATGCCCTCCACGATGCCGGGCGTCGCGCGGCCGGCGCCACCCTCTACCTGACCCTCGAGCCCTGTGTACACCTCAAGAAGCGCACGCCTCCCTGTGTACCAACCGTCATCCAGGCCGGAGTCCGGCGCGTGGTTATCGCCATGTCTGACCCGAATCCATTGGTGAACGGAAAGGGAATTCGGGCGCTTCGCCGGGCCGGCGTTCAGGTTGAGGTCGGGCGTCTTCAAGCCGAAGCCGAGCGCCTGAACGAAGCCTATTCCCATCGTGTCAGAACCGGCCGTCCCTTCGTCACGCTTAAGGCGGCCATGACGCTGGACGGCAAGATTGCGGCCGCCGGTGGGGAATCTCAGTGGATTACCGGCGAGGCGGCCCGACGGGACGCCCACCGGTTGCGCGCCGACACCGATGCGATTCTGGTCGAGATCGGAACCGTCTTGGCTGACGATCACCGGTTGACGGTCCGGCTGATCGAG
>JACRLS010000243.1 GCA_016235225.1 Nitrospirota bacterium
CCTCACATTCCCGTCCAATCACCGTGGGTCCGGTTCGATGGCATTTCATAAACGCGAGGTAACTACTCAGGTGTTCAGGCTGAAGGCTGAAGGCTATACATTATCTCGCAAGGCACGAATCAAGCCATTCACAACCTTCTCGGTTTCTACGACCTTGGGTTCAAGCAGAGATGAATTCTTCAATCGCAGGCTGAAGACTGAAGACTAAAAGCCTTCAGCCTATCTGCCTGAGTAGTTACTATGAAGGCCGCATGGCCGCCCGGCACGCGCCGATGCTTCTCCCTGCTCCACCATCATCGGAATTCGGTCAATCTCATCGCGCTCCATCTCCGGACAATACGACCTTGACGGTCTTGGCCATAATGCGAAGATCGATGGAGAGTGATAGATTCTTCACGTAATACAGGTCGTACTGGAGCTTGACGTGGGCGTCCTCGGCCGAAGCCCCGTAACGGAACCGGGTTTGCGCCCAGCCGGTAATCCCGGGCCTGACGGACTGCCGGAGGTCATAGTAGGGAATGGAAGATCTCAGTTCCCGGACGAATTCCGGACGTTCCGGTCTCGGCCCCACGAAACTCATCTCACCTCGTAAGACGTTGATGAGTTGCGGCCACTCATCGAACCGCCACTTCCTTAGCCAACGTCCCACTCGAGACACTCGTGGATCTTTGTGTGCCGCCCAGGCCGCCCCGTTCCGTTCGGCATCTTGCCTCATCGATCGAAACTTCCACATGACATACGGCTCGCCACGGAGCCCGACGCGCCATTGGCGATACAGGATCGGACCGGGGGAATCGGCCTTGATCAGAATCCCGACCAAGACGAACAGAGGCAGCAAGAGAATCAGGCCGGTGACCGCGATCAGGATATCCACGGCCCGCTTCACGATCAGGGTACGCCAGCACCTTCGGAATCCATCGGAAAAGATCAGCATGCTCGGCCGGAGATGGTCGATCGAGAGCCGGCCCGATTCTTCTTCGATCAAGGCGTTGCCGTCGACGACTTCCCTCCCCATCACCTTCATATCGAGAAGCGATTGCACCGGGAGCACCGTCCGGCGGTCTTCCAGACAGACCGCAATCGTGTCAACTTGATGGAGCTGCGCAATATCTTGCACCTGATCATAGCTGCCGATGATCTTGGGATTGCCGAGAGACTCCCCGAGCCCGGAGGCATTCTTCTCAAGAAAGGGGCTGGCCGGCCGACTGACCGCCGCACTCCCGACGCCCGGGCGTTTCTCCAATAGCGTAGAAGTATTCATCGTGACCCCCGGTGCTCTTCTTTGACAATTCGCATACGTCGTATCGCCTTCGAGCCCGTCGTTGGACACCGTCTCTCTCACAAGCGTCGCCCCGCGACTCATCGACGCGTCCTGCGGACGAAGAAGATCGGGGCATCGGAGAATGACGCCCGTCGGCCTCATGCCGACGCTGCAGCCATGTCCTGTGACGGAGTCGGAGACTGTGGGTCTAGCGGCTCAGGTGCCCCGCGAGGTCACTCGGAGGAAGTCTTGATGCAGATTCCCTGATCGGAGGAGGCATGTCCTTGGCTTGTAAGCAACGGAGATATTCCTGATACAGGGCACGCCAGATCGTCTCCTGTTGAAAATCACGAAGCACCCGCTGCCTCGCCTGCCGGCCGTGACGGCGACGCAACTCCGGATCGCGAATATAGGCGCGCACGGCTGAGGCCAGCGCAGGGGCATCGTACGGCGGCAGGAGCGTACCGGTCACCCCGTCCTCGATCACATCGACACACCCTGGGACACGAGTGCCGATGCTCGGCAAGGTCATGGCCGCCGCTTCCAGGAGCACGATGGGCAGTCCCTCCCGATACGTGGGGAGCACAAGAGCGTCCATGGACGCAAACAAGCGCGGCGTGTCCCAATCCTGCCCCATCAAGTGGATGCGCGGATCATTCCGCAAGGCCGCTTCCACCTCAGCCGGGAGCGGGTCCTCAGGCTCGATCGGACCAACCATCAGCATATGAAGGTTGGGAAACTCCTCTCGCAGAGTTTTCCAGGCATCCACCAGCTCGACGATGCCCTTGCTCCACACGATCCGCCCGACAAATCCCAGGACAAAGGCATCCGCCGGAATTCCGAATCTGGCCCGGACCTCTTCTCGTGAAACCGGAGGCACATGAGCGGGATTGAAGCGATGGGTCGCATCGACTCCGTTGCAGCTTCCCTGTAGCAACACTTTGATCTTCTCAGGAGGGCAGAGACCGGCGTCCCGAGCGAGCGCTTCCACCGAAGCGCTGACGCACAATACCCGTTGTGCCAGCCGGCAGGCCCCTCGTTCAGCCACAATGAGCAACCGGCGTTTCCACCCCGTCGACGTCACGAACCGGAGCCCGTGAAGATGATAGATCCGCACCGGCACCCCCGCCAGCCACCCCGCCAGCATCCCGAGCAGACCGCCCTTCGGGGTGTGCGCATGGATGATGGTCGGCCGGATCTGGCGAAACCACTTCCAGATTCTAAAGAGCGACAGCAGATCACGGAATGGCGTAATCCGCCGTTCCATGTCCACGGCCTTCACCGGCACGCCTTCTTGCTCAGAAAACTTCGACAAGAGCCCGCCTGGCGACGACAGGGCATAGACGTCGAAGCCACGGCGTTTCATGTAGCCCACCTGCCCCGTCACATAGAACAATGCGTAGGGCACCGTGGTCATGTGCACAAGTCGAACGCGTTGAGTGGACATGGTGACTCCCGGCTAGCGTTGGAGGACGAGTTGATGTGTGATCTCCTCCAGGCGGAGGACGGGTTGGTGTTTGCTCTCCTCCAGACGCTGGGCATAGTCTCCCATCGTGAGAATATCCAGCAGACCCTTTTCCCTCATGCGGGCGGCGAAGGCGAAGATTCTCTCCAAGCCCGAGAACATGGCGTCAGGTTTGGCGTTCAAATCGAATGGATGAAACCACAGATGGTAGAGATCCCCCCTCTTGACGGCCTGATTGATGCCGGCCTTGACCCGGCGAACCTGACAGGCCATGGGAATCAGCGTCCGAATGCCGACCTTTGGCATGAAGAATTGGTTGCCAGGGATGTTCCACAGGCCGGGAAGCGTCTCTTCGGCTCGAACCGGAACGGGCGGAATCCCCCAGAGCTGATGCCAATAGTGGACGGCTCTCAAGATGGGGCCGAATCCCCAGCCTCGCATGAGGGGATCCTGTCCCCGATAGGCCTTGATCCCCAGTTTGTGCAAGATATTCAGGTGCCCGACCATGTTCCGAGGAAACACGAAGCTGTTCAGGGTGATCCCCTTCTCTCGCGCCGTTTCCAAGGCCGCCTTCAAATCGGCCTCCGCCATCGCGGGCGTGCATTCGGGATCACCGTAATAAATATGTCCGAAGGAGTGGGACCCGATTTCATGCCGAACTTTCGCATTTCGGATCCACTCCACGACGTCCGGGGCGTACCAGGCCGGCGCGCTCGCGGCCTCGGTACAGGGATCATGCCGGAACCATTCGTGAGGCAGCCAGGAATAGGCCGCATGCGGAGCGCTGTTGCCGTGCGATTGACCGCGCTGATCGCGCTCACACCGATCCAACATCAGATGCCCGACCGTCGCCCAGGTCGCCGGAATCTCGTATCGGTCCATCAATGCGAGCAATCGACGGATGTGCGGTCGCTCTTCCAACGATTCCGCTTCAAGCTTGTCCAAGGGCATCTTGTCGAAACGCCCCCATGACATCTCGAAGTCCAGACTGAGGACCATCGTGCCCCGTTTCCCGTTCAACATAAGCTCCTCCAGGTGGTCGATCAGGTCGTCTGACCGGTTACGGCGCGGATGTTCATCCCGCCAGACGGCGACGTGTGAAGCATACTTGCCGTCCCTGGAGCGGACACCGGCTTCCCATTCACAGCCGGCCCTTCTGCCTGCCCAGAGCCGATCCCGACGGGCGTGAACGCCCCCCCGCAGTCGGTCTCCGAGCGATGCCTTCCCTTGCCGCATAGCACTTTTCGCCGGACCGGCAGAGACCGCACCCAATCACGGATACGATCGTGCCGGCCAGGCTGCCTCGTTTAGAACAAGGTGTAGATAAAGGGCGCCACGGCTGACCCTTCGGTCAACACGATCAACGCGCCGAGCAAGAACAAGAACATGACCATCGGCAAGAGCCAGAACTTCTTCCGTTCCTTTAAAAATCCCCAGAGTTCCAACGTAAATTCCTGCATGTTGTGCGCTCCTTTCCAGTTTAGTATTGTCGGTACAGATGAGAGCCGGGACGCTCCGTTCTCGCAAGACGATAGGTGGACAGATCTGCATTGAACCGCCGCCGCATCGAGTCTTTCCCGAAAGCCCGGCGGACCAGGGCGATCGGCGTGACCAGCCCGAAAAAGCCGACGGAGAGAATCAACCGCGTGTTGATCCAACTCATCCAGGCCCCCAACTTCATCCACCCGGCGTACAGCGGGGCCAGTAGTCGCGGCATCACGAGCGCCGGAACCAGCAATCCGGCTCCGAGCATGAGTGCCCACCAGCGTCCCGGCCGGCCGTGGATGACCAGAGGCCACAACGCGATGAGGAGGCACATGCCCCCCATCAGGCACCCGAACGAACGCAGTTGTTTGGGAGTCGTCGTCTGTTCCATGGGGTTGTTCCTTCTCGGCAAAAGGCCTAATCCAGATCGAATTCCTTCTTCCAGTCGCTGTCATCGGCGAGGGGCGTTTGGTCGGCCTTGTACAGAACGCAGTTTTCCAAAACCAGGACATCCATCTCAGTCCGCATAAAACACCGATAGGCATCGGCGGGACTTCCCACAATCGGCTCCCCTCGAACATTGAACGAGGTGTTCACGATCACGGCGCAGCCGGTCTTGGCTTCGAACGCCTTGATCAGGTCGTAGTAGCGGGGGTTGGTCTCCCGGTGCACCGTTTGAATGCGGGCGGAATAGTCGACATGGGTGATCGCCGGAATGTCCGACTTCGGCACATTGAGCAAGTCGATCCCCCACAGCGCCCGCTGGGCTTCCGTCAGGTCCTTCCGGCGCTTCTCGCGGACGGGCGCCACCAACAACATGTACGGGCTATCGGCCTGGAGATCGAAATAGTCGGATACCTTCTCCCTGAGCACGGAGGGCGCGAAGGGCCGGAAGGACTCACGGTACTTGATTTTTAAGTTCATGACGGATTGCATCTTGGTGCTGCGCGCATCCCCGATGATGCTGCGCCCGCCAAGAGCGC
>JACRLS010000244.1 GCA_016235225.1 Nitrospirota bacterium
CGGCTTCGCTTCGATCTGTACGTTGCGCTCCCGAAGTACCTTGACCATGTCCGGATATTCCGCCGAGTAGGTCCGGATGCGGGAGCCGTCCTTGAGAATCGCGCTGATATGGTTCGTCTTGATGATGACTTTCGTCACCTCGCCCTTATCGAGGAGCGCCATGAATTCGCTGAAGATGACATCTTCCTCGGGCGCATGAGTCTGCACGCTGAACAAGTTGAACAGCAGGATCATGAAGAGGCCGACAACGACCCAGAAGAGGAGATTTTTAACGCGAGAATTCATCCGCCCTCTCTCTCACTCCAATGGAGGCAGGGCCCACTCGACTGGCCTCATCAACGATACGACCATCAAACAATTTTACCACAGATAATTTCACCCTGACAATAAATCCGCTACCCGAACAATTCGTCGGGATCGGCGGCATCGAGGACGGCCAGGTAGGGAAGATTTCGGTATTGCTGCTGGTAATCCAGCCCATACCCTACCACGTAATGATTGGGGATCTCGAAGCCGACGTAATCGATCTTGACGTTGACCTTGCGGCGGTCCGGCTTGCTCAAGAGCGTACACACCTTGATGGATTTCGGCTTCCGGCGCGTCAGCTTTTTCGTCAGGAACTCGACCGTGAGCCCGGAATCGACGATATCTTCAACCAGAATGACATCCTTGCCTCCGATGTCTTCGGTCAAATCGGTCACCATTTTGACCTTTCCCGTCGTCTTCGCCTTGGAGCCATAGCTGGTGACCACCAGAAAATCCACCCAGAGCGGGATCCGGATGGGCCGAGCGAGATCGGCATAGAAACAATAGGCGCCCTTGAGGATGCCGACCAGGACCAGCTCACGATTCGCATAATCCGTCGAAATCTGCCGGCCCAGCTCTCGGATCCTGGCCCGCATTTGTTCCTGCGTCACGATCGGCTTGCCGAACATCCGTTCCATGCGTCTTCCTTCCTAATCTTCCGCCGGAATCAGTCAGACCGTCCGAAGTCACCCGCGTCGCCAGCACGCGTCTGGTGGCCTCGGTGGCGACGAACCGTTGGTCAGCGCGGTACCCCACGACCCACAGAATGCCTTCCGGGGCCACGAGGAGCGGGATCCGTCCCCGCATCGACCTCGGCACCTTCAAATTGGTGAAGAAGTCTTGAAGTTTTTTCTGATGCCCCCCCATGCCCGCAGGCTGAAATCGATCGCCGGGCTGCCAGGCCCGGAGGACCAGGTCGGGAGTGAACCGATCCGCATCGAGACGGACAGCCTCCCCCGCCTTGGCCGGAGAATCGCCGACCGACGTGTCCTCCCCCGTCTGGACATGCACCTGGAGCGCCCGGCCTCCGATCGTCCAGCAGACGGTCGACGGCACATGGACGGGCAGCACATCGACTCTCTGCGCCCCTCTCTGTCGGCCCACCACGCGGATCGATTCTCGTCCCTCATCCTTGGCGAAGAGCAGGGCCTGCGCACCGCGCGTGACCGTCAGGCCACGAAACGTCAGCACGCACTCAGCGGATGCCCGAGCGGCCAGCCGGACAATCGATTCCACGATCCGGAACGACGGTCCCTGCGCATCTCCCCTGGCCTCACGAAAGGCGAGGCGAACCACGCGTCGTTGCAGAGCCAACGGCGCCATCGTCAGCCCCACCCGGTCCAGACTGATCTGAGCGCCGACGCGATCCCGACGCAGGAGCCTGAAGTGCGCGGCGGCGAGATCATCGAGGCACCGGTCATCGGTCTTCAGCAGTTCCGCCTGCCGGTGGAGCGTACTAAGCAGCGCCGGATTCTCACGTTTCAGCAGCGGCAACACCTCGTGCCGGATTCGATTCCGAAAATAGATGTCTTTGGCATTGCTCGAATCGGATCGATAGGGGAGCCCCCGCGCCGCCAAATAGGCCAGGATCTGTTCCCGACTCACCCCCAGAAGCGGCCGCACGAACAACCCGTCGCGGGACGAGGGAATCCCGCCCAGCCCGGTCAATCCGGCTCCCCGCACCATCCACATGCAGACGGTCTCGGCATGGTCGTCGGCAGTGTGCCCCAAAGCCACCCGCGTGGCCCCGTGACGGCCGGCCAACAAGGTCAACCGGGCATAGCGCGCCTGTCGGGCCCGTTCCTGGATCGAGCTCCCCCGCCCCTGTGAATTCCGGCCGGTGAGGTCTAGTCGCTCGCTGGTGAGATCGACCTCCAAGCGCGCGCACAGCTCGGCGACGAAATCGGCATCCTCATCCGATTCCGTACCGCGCAGACCGAAATTGAAATGGACGGCGTGGACGGTGAGATTGAGGGCGGGCGCGAGGCACGTCAGAACCGAGAGCAGGGCGACTGAATCCGGTCCGCCGGACACCGCCACCAACACCGGCTCTCCGGGAGCCAACAATGCCTCATGACGGACCGCGGCCAAGACCAAGCGCTCAAGCGCCGTCCGTCTGGTCGGAGGCGTCGTCGTGATGCTCCGGCTCATGCCAATCGGCCTCCAACTCCCTGCAGCGGCATCGTCCACGTCCGCAGGGCCTCCCGGGCCCGCTCCACATCGCTTCGAATTCTGATCGCGAGTTCGTCCGCCGACTGAAACACCTCATCGCCCCGTACTCGCTCGATGAACGTCACGGCAATCTCTTGCCCGTAGAGATCGACCTCTGTATCAAGCAGCGAGACTTCAAGAAGCCGTTCACCGGCCCCGAACGTCGGACGTGTCCCGATGTAGGAGACCGAATCATAAGCCGCGCCCCGCCAGACCGTCTTGGTGGCATAGACCCCGTCCGGCGGGATCAAGCGGCCGGCCGGCAATCGTAGATTAGCCGTGGGCCACCCCATGGACTGTCCACGCTGAGCCCCGTGCACCACCGTCCCGCTCAACGTATAGCCACGGCCCAATCCACGCGCGGCTTCCCGCACGTCACCCGCTTGAATCAGTTTCCGGATTGACGTTGAGCTCACCACCGCACCGTCGACCGGGACCGGCGCTACCGGATGTACGGTGAAGCCGAAGGCCGCGCCGAATCGTGTCAGATCCGTGATTCGTCCGGCCCGTCCCTTTCCGAATCGAAAGTGCTCGCCGACAAACAATTCCTTCACGCCGATTCCCGCGACGAGGATATCCCAGACAAATTGATCGGGCGACAAGGCCGCCAGGGCCGGGGTGAACTCCAGCATGATCACCTCCGCAATTTCGGCCTCTTCGAAACGCGCCAGCTTTTCCTCCTTCGATGTCAAAAACTGCAACGCCACCTGCGGCGCCAGAACCATGATCGGGTGTGGGTCAAAAGTCAGGACCATCGGCGTCCCGCCAATCTCCTCCGCCCGGTGCACCACCATTTGTAGGAGGGCCCGATGGCCGACGTGCTGGCCATCGAAGTTCCCGATGGTCAAGACGGGAGACGGCTGTCGCGCGTATGCCGTAAGGCCCCGTGAAATCTTCATACGCGCGGTGGCCCGGAGCGCTACCCCAGCCGTCTGGCCGCATCCTTTGCGAAATAGGTGAGAATCAGATCGGCGCCAGCGCGCTTGATCGAGAGCAGGGACTCCATCATGGCCCGCTCTTCGTCCAACCAGCCCGCGCGGCCCGCGGCTCGGATCATGCTGTACTCGCCGCTCACCTGGTAGGCCGCGATCGGCACCGTCGTCCGCCGGCGCGCCGCAGCAATGATGTCGAGGAACGGCAGGGCCGGTTTCACCATGATGATATCCGCCCCCTCTTCCAGGTCGGCATCGATTTCCCGGAGTGCCTCGCGGGCGTTCGCCGGATCCATCTGATACGAGAGCCGGTCGCCGAACTTCGGACTGGAATCCGCCGCGTCCCGGAACGGGGCGTAGAAGCAGGAGGCGAACTTGGCCGAGTAGGCCATGATCGGGAGATCCGGAAACCCCTGCTGGTCCAGCTCGTCCCGAATCGCCCCCACGCGTCCGTCCATCATGTCGGAGGGAGCCACCATGTCGGCACCGGCCTGGGCATGGGTGAGCGCCATGGCGCGAAGGCAGTCCAGCGTCTCGTCATTCAGGATCCGGCCGTCCTTCACGATGCCGCAGTGACCATGCGTCGTGTATTCGTCGATGCACACATCCGTCACCACCAGAAGGTCAGGCACCTTGTCCTTTAACTCACGGACGGCGCGTTGCACGATGCCCTTTGGATCAAAGCCGGACGTGCCCCGCTCATCCTTGCGGTCCGGAATCCCGAAGAGAATCACGGCCGGAACCCCGAGCATTTTCAGTTCCCCGGCTTCCTTGACCAGCAGATCGACGGAGAGCCGGCGCTGCCCCGGCATCGAGGGAATCTCCTCGCGGCGGTCCTTCCCAATCGTGACGAACAGCGGGGCGATGAAGTCCGCCGGCGACAGCCGGGTTTCGCGGACCATTCGTCGCAAAGGCTCTTGCAGCCGCAGCCGCCGCAGCCGTTGACGTGGGAACGCCATGACTACTTCCTCGGGAGATTCGTCAGGAAGACGACCAAGTCGCGCACCGAGATCATGCCCACCAGCTTGCCGTCGCGCGCCACTCCGAGGTGGCGGAGATGCGAACTCGCCATCAGGTCGTTGGCGTCGAGCAGCGTGCGGTTCTCCTCGATCGTCAGAATGGGCGCGGACATGATCTGCTCGACGGGCGTCTTGGAGGCGTCCAGCCCCACCGCGACGACGCGCCGGACCATGTCCGTGTCCGTAAGGATACCGATGATTTCGTTCCCTCGGCTTACGAACAGGCTGCCGATGTTCCGATCCCGCATCAGCGCGGCGGCCGACCTTGCATCCATATCCCGATCCACGGTCACAAACTTTTCCTTCGGCACCATGAATGACTTCACAGGAACCATGCCTCATCCCTCCGTTCGATAGTGACGTGCGTACCGCGTGACTCGCTTGAACTCCAGATTCACACCTGCTGCATTGATCCTTCGGCCGTCCGTTTCACAATGGCGTCGACCAACCCCGGAATCGTATTGGTGGTCGCCATGATCCCGACCGCCAGCCCACAGGCTCGAGCCGTCTGGGCCGTAATGGGGCCGATGCAGGCGACGGTGACGCCTTTGGTCGCCTGCGTCAACTCCTCGCGGGCGTTGAACATCTCACAGAAATTCATGACCTTGGAGGAACTCGTGAACGTGATGAGATGGATCGCGTTCGTGGTGAGCAACTCCTTCACATAGGCGAGGTCCATGGTCGGACGGATGGTCCGATAGGCCGGAACCACTCGGACCTCCACGCCCATGCCCCGTAACTGGTCCGGCAGCAGTTCTCGCGCAACGGTCGCACGTGGGATCAGCACATGATCGCCGGCGGAGATGCCCGCCTGCAGCATGCTGTCCAACAAACCTTCGGCCTGATATTCCGCCGGCACCAGGTCCGCCGTCAGGCCCACCGACGACAGCGCCTCCGCCGTCTTAGGACCGATGGCACAGATCGTCGCGCCCGACAGGGCCCGGACATCTTTCCGCGCCTGCCGCAGCCGCTCCATGAAGAACCGGACGCCGTTCACGCTGGTAAACACGACCCACCGGAATCGCGACAGTTCCCTGATGGCGTGGTCGAGCGGCTCCCAGGTCTCGGGCCCGACGATCTGAATCGTCGGACATTCGATCGGCTCCGCGCCCTGCTCAGCCAGGCGGTCCGACAGATCCCCGGCCTGGTCCTGGGCGCGGGTGACCAGCACACGTTTCCCGAAGAGCGGCTTCGATTCAAACCAGTTGAGCCGCTCCCGAAGCCGGACCACATCGCCGACCACCACCAACGCCGGGGGCTCCAGCTTCGCCTCGGCGACCTTCTGCACGATGTCCCGCAACGCGCCCACCACTGTTCGTTGTGCGGCCCGCGTCCCCCATCGAATCACCGCCACCGGCAGATCGGGAGACTTGCCCTCGGTGACCAACTGATCTACGACGGTGGAGAGATTCTTCACCCCCATCAAGAACACCAGGGTCCCCGGACCCGACGCCATCCGCGACCAATCGAGCGAGGAGGCGCCTTTCTTCGGATCTTCATGGCCCGCAAGAAACGCCACAGATGAAGCGAAGGTCCGGTGCGTGACCGGAATACCCGCATAGGCCGGCACCGCCACGGCAGCGGTGACCCCCGGGACGATTTCATAGGGCACACCGGCAGCCGCGACCGCCTCGGCCTCTTCACCGCCACGACCGAACACGAAGGGATCCCCGCCCTTCAGCCGCACCACCGTTTTTCCCTCACGCGCTTTCTGGATGAGCAGATGATTGATGTGGTCCTGGTCATCGTAGGCCTGCCGTCCCCGCCGCCCGACGTAGAGACGCTCCGCCGCCGCGGGCGCCCAGGCCAGCAGCGCGGGATTTGCCAGATAGTCATAGATCACCACCTCCGCCCGCTGAAGACACTCCTTCCCGCGGAGCGTGATGAGCTTGGGGTCGCCGGGTCCGGCGCCGACCAAGTACACCTTGCCCGTTCCCGTCTCTTTGTCACTCATGCTCGACCGTAGATTTCGTTCAGAATCGCGCGCCCGCCCCGTGCCAGAAGCCGTTCAGCCAACTGCCGTCCAATTTCCCGACCCTCGGTGGCCTTTCCTGCCAGACGCTCACGAATGATCGAACGCCCGTCCACGCTCGCAACCAGCGCATCGACGGTGATGGTCTCACCCTGCAACGAC
>JACRLS010000074.1 GCA_016235225.1 Nitrospirota bacterium
CCCATGCCGGTGTCGAGTTTGAGATGCACGGGCCAGGGGGCGGCGTTGGCAGGGATCTGTTCGGCCAGGCGTTGGGCAAAGGTCAAATCATACACGACCGGAGTGAGGCCGTAACGGACCAGGTCCGGCAGTTCCTCGGGCAGCAGGCCGGCCATGACCAGGACGGGCTCGCGGATGCCGGCGTTCCGGAGCAGCACGGCTTCCTGCACGGTGGCCACGGCGAAGCCGCCGACGTTGTGACGGGCCAGGACGCGTGAGACCTCGATGAGGCCGTGACCGTAGGCATCGGCCTTGACGACGGCGAAGATCCGGCAGGCGGGGGGGATCAGTCGGCGGACTTCTGAAAGGTTGTGCGCGAGCGCCGAGAGATCGATCGTGGCGACGGTCGCGGAGCGACGGTCTGGAGCAGGCACGCTCAGACTTCCATGATCTCTTTTTCTTTGGTGGCGAGCACGTGATCGACCTTCTGCACGTACTGGTCGGTCAGCTTTTGAATGTCGGCTTCGGAGCGGCGGAGCTCATCTTCGCTCATCTTCCCGTCCTTCTGCAGCTTCTTCAGTTCCTCATTGCTGTCCCGGCGGATGTTGCGCAACGCGACCTTCGCGTCTTCCGCGTGTTTCTTGCAGACCTTGCTGAGTTCCTTCCGCCGTTCTTCCGTCAAGGCTGGAATAGGAATGCGGATGATCTTGCCGTCGTTGGCGGGATTGAGGCCGAGCCCGGCGGCCGTAATCGCCTTCTCGATCTCTTTCATCAAAGATGGCTCCCAGGGCTGCACCGTGATCAGGCGGGCCTCCGGCACCGACAAGTTGGCCACCTGCTTCAGCGGCGTGGCCGTCCCGTAGTAATCCACCTTGATGCCGTCGATCAGCGCGACGGACGCCCGGCCGGTGCGCATCCCCGCCATATCCTTCTTGAGATGTTCGACGGCCGCCTCCATGCGGTCGATCGCTTGTTGTTTGGTTGCCGGCATGATCGAGCCCTCCGTCGAGTCAGGCGCTGGTGGCCGTCACCAGGGTCCCGACCCGCTCTCCTGGCATGATGCGTGTCAGGTTCCCGCGGACCTTCATGTTAAAGACGATGAGCGGGAGATTGTTGTCCATGCAGAGCGAAATAGCGGTTGAATCCATGACCTTGAGGTTCTTGTTGAGGATCGTCAAGAACGGCACGTCCGTGAACATCTTGGCCTGAGGGTAGGTCACGGGGTCGGCCTCGTAGATGCCGTCCACCTTGGTGCCCTTCAAGATGACGTTCGCGCCGATCTCCATCGCGCGCAGGGCGGCCGCGGTGTCGGTGGAGAAGTAGGGATTGCCTGTGCCGGCCGCGAAGATCACCACACGCTTTTTCTCCAAATGGCGGATCGCGCGCCGGCGGATGTACCCTTCAGCCAGTTGGCGCATCTCGATGGCGGACAGGACGCGGGTGACGATGCCTTTGTTTTCCAGCGCATTCTGCAGCGCGAGAGCGTTGAGCACGGTCGCCAGCATGCCCATGTAGTCGGCGGAGGCCCGCTCCATCCCGCTGGCGCTTGCGGCGATGCCGCGAAAGATATTGCCGCCGCCGATCACGACGGCCGTCTCGACGTGCAACGAGACGACCCCCGCGATTTCGTCCGCAATGTCGTTCAGGACGGACGGCTGGATTCCGTATCCTTGGGTACCCGCCAGGAGCTCTCCGCTGATTTTCAGGAGAATCCGCCGGTACGTGGTCGAGGTCATTCGAGGCCTAGTTGGTACCGTGTAAAGCGGCGGATCGCCATGTTTTCGCCGATCTTGGCGATTTTCTGGTTCAAGAGATCCTGGATCGAGATTGCGGGATCCTTGATGAAGGCTTGTTCCAGCAGGCAGCTCTCCTGGTAGTACTTTTCCAGCTTGCCCTCAATAATTTTCGGCCAGGCGGCCTCGGGCTTGCCCATCTCCTTACACTGTCCCGCGTAGATCGATCTTTCCTTTTCGATCACGCCGGCCTGGATGTCCTCCCGTCTCACATAGAGGGGGTGGGAAGCGGCGATCTGCAGCGCGAGATCCTTCACGAACGCCTGAAACTCTTCATGCCGGGCGACGAAGTCCGTCTCGCAATTCACCTCGATGAGGACGCCGATCCGGTTGCCGGGATGAATGTAGGCCGAGACGAGCCCTTCCTTGGTTTCGCGGCCGGCCTTCTTCTGAGCCGCCGCGAGGCCCCTCTGCCTCAGATGTTCGATAGCCTTTTCAACCGCCGGTTTTTTCACGCAGTTCTTTGACAAGCGTACTGGTACTGGCCATGGCTCAGGATCTCCTCACGGGGCTCAACATTTCATCTGGTCCGGCCCCTGGTCCGGCGGGACTCCGTCGGCCGAAGCCGCAGGCTTATGAGACGGGGACGCTCTGCAGGCCGGCGGCGGCGCGCGTCGACGCCCGGACATCCACCATCGTCATGGGTTCGAGCTTGCCGGAGTCTTCGTGTTGCGCGCGGAGATGACCCCCTTCCAGGCAGGCTTCGCTGATCTTCGACGTAATCAACTTGATGGAGCGGATCGCGTCATCGTTGCCCGGGATCGGATAATCGATCCCATCCGGGTCGCAATTGGTATCGATGATGGCCACCACCGGGATGCTCAGCCGGTTGGCTTCCATCACGGCGATGTGTTCAACGCGGGTGTCCAGGATGAACACGCAGCCGGGCAGGCTGTCCATGCCCTTGATGCCGCTCAAGGTCTTGTTGAGCTTCACCCGCTCTTTCTCCATTTCATGAATTTCTTTCTTCGTGTGGCGGGCGTAGGTGCCGTCCGTTTCCGCCGACTCCAGGCGCTTCAACTTGTCGACGCTCTTCCGGATGGTCTGAAAATTGGTGAGCATGCCGCCAAGCCACCGCTGGCTGACGAAGGGCATCTGGGCGCGCTTGGCTTCTTCCTCGATGATTTCAAACGCCTGGCGCTTGGTGCCGACGAAGAGGACATATTCTCCGTTGGCCACCGTGTCCCGGACGAAGGCATAGGCCTTCTCAAAACACTGGACGGTCTGCTGCAGGTCAATGATGTAGATGCCGTTGCGCTCTCCGAAGATGAACTTCTTCATCTTGGGATTCCAGCGGTTGGCTTGATGTCCGAAGTGGACGCCACATTCCAAGAGTTCCTTGATCGCGATCGAGGCCATGCCTTCACCTCCCTTCCAGGCTTGCGGAGCGCCCGCAAATACGGGCGAGGGGAAACACTCCCCTTATTCCCAAGCTGGGCGGCGCCCATTGACGCCGATTCAAATTTTAAGGAATTGGCCCATCCGAAGACAGGCCCTACTGGGTGGGTAGGAATGGGCCAGAGACCCACCTGCCGCACACCTCTGAAAGCGTCGAACGGTAGCATAGTCCACTAGGCTTTTCAAGGGTTTCTCATTCCGAGTTTCTCATTCCGAGGGAGGATGCGACGTGAGGCGTCCAATCTCTA
>JACRLS010000241.1 GCA_016235225.1 Nitrospirota bacterium
ATCAAGTTTCATGTGTCATTGAACCTTTCGGTGAGTCTGAACGACTCACAGGTAAGAGAGCGGGGAAGACAGCAGCAAGGTCCCCATGTGGAGGTACCGACCATACCCAAGCGCGATGGTACCGATCATGACCGGGAGGGGCCGCACCGTCCACAGCAGAGCTGGTCGTAACGCACCCTTGAACCTTTTGGATTACGGGAACGACTTACTAAGTAATGAAGGGATTAAGAACCCATGGGGGTTGCCCGGTGAAGACTCGATTCCCCACACACAATATGGCTGATACCAATTCCGAGCATGCATGAACCGCGGGCAGAGAGAGGAGTGGAGAGAGAAATAAGAGAGCTGGGAGATGAGCCATTTGACCAGGAGGTGTTTAATGTTCCGTTCATTGTCGGTTGCTTGCACGCTGGTCGTGCTGCTGGTAGGTGGCAGCGTCGTGGTGGCCACGCCGACGGCGAGTCCTCCCACCATCGAATTGTCCAAGGCCGTGCATTTCCTTACCCCCGGCGGGGAGGATGTGGTCGTGGGACCGGGCACCTTTGAGGTCGAAGCGACGGAGCAGGGGCTGCGGCTGAAACCGAAAGACGGGAAGCCCGAGGACGCGAAGGTCATTCAGGCGCAAGGCATACCCTCTACCGAACCGATGGAGGCATCGAAAACCGTATCCGAGACGCTCGGCGAGGATAGCCATCGCGTGGCACTGCTGCGGGCCGACGGAACCGGTCTGGAGGCGGTCGGATCCTTCAGTGGCGTGCGAACACGCGGCGAAGATGTGAAAGGCAACGTTTGGTATGGGGTTGGGGCGCTCGCGAACAATATCTCAGGTAGTGCCAACATGCACCTATCGTGTTTGGATCTCACTATCGGACACCAAGGGCCTTGGCCAACCGACAGGTCATGGAGTCTTCTCATGATACGGACTGTAAGGAGTTGGGTATGAAGATGCCGCCCCAAGACGCGACGCTGGTATTTACGTTAACCGCGACGGTGTTGCTGACCGCCGCGTGCGGGGGCCTTGGACCTTCACCGGACGGGAGGGGAAGAGATTCGCTCGATGAGTTTTCTGACCGTCTGCTGACGACGGTGACTCTGGTACGGCCCCTCTATTTCCGCACGTCCGGAGACGCGTCCACGCTCCTTCCAGCCGACGAGTACGCGATCGAGTCAGCCGGCTCGCGCCAACTGAAGCTGACGGCACAGACCCACGGCGCCGTCGAGATCGAGGCCATCGCGCAGCCACACGAGCACGAACTCGACGCTCCGCTGGCGCTGGCGGTGTCGGACGAACATTCACCCGATCTGACCCACGTGGCGCTGTTCCTGCCGAACGGCACCGGTCTCGGGGCCACCGGCAGCGCCAGCGGAGTCTTTCCGCGCCAAATCCCGGTGCATGTCTTCGCGGCCTTCGCCAAGATGCTGGCGACGGGATCGCCGATGCCAGAAGCCCTGACGCTTGAGGCCGACACCAACCGGCCCGGCCATGATTTCCGCACCTTCGCCTTGCCCTACGGCGCCTGCCAATTTATTTGCCAACGCGACCAGCGCTGCCAGGCCTTCACCTGGCAGAAAGACCCGGCGAAAGTGGTCAAGGGCTCCTGCCGGCTGAAAGATGCGGTTCCGCCCGCCACGTCGGATACCTGTTGTAGCTCCGGAGTCAAACCCGCTGCTCTTCTGAAGAAGTAACGGAGCGGTTCAAACTCAGCCACAACCCTAACCCGAGGCCGGCCGGCGGTACTCCCCGTTCCTTCCCCTCCTCGTCTTTTCAGGGCCTCCCCACACGAAGCAGGCGCCGTTGACCGTGAACCTCGACCGTAGTGCCTGCGACTAAATGGCAGACGAGTTGAGAGGGAGGTGAATCATGGAACCAGTCGCCGCATTGTCATTGCTCAGAGAAATCGACCCCGTCGCGGGAGGCCCCCTCAGTCAGGTCAGAACACTGCGGCCGCTCAGCTTCGACGAAAAGAAAGCCGCGGAAGCCGCGTTCCAGGGACACCCCTTGAACCCGGTCTGGTCGCAAACCGCGTTAGAGATCTATTTCGGCGTGCAAGCCACCCTTGCCGCACGTGGGAAGCGAATCTGAGAGTCCGCAGAGAAGAAGTCACGCGGGTCCGACACGGAGTCGGGTCTTGCAATGCGACACCATGGCCTTCCGTGGAGCCCTACGGCTTCAGCCGAGTCCGGCGAAGTCGCTCCGGCGGAGGACTCCGCTCCGAGGGCCGGGCAGCCGTAGCTTCCTGCGGAGGCGGGCGCAATCGAACTGGGCCCGGCGCAGTAGAAATCGTGGATTGAGACAATAACGAATCTACGCGACATGCTTCTGCACACTTTGCTCAATTTCATGCCCATAGGTCCGCCTTGCCATTCTCAGATCAAACTCAGCTTGAAGCCCGACCCAGAGTTCCATGGTTTCCCTTCAGTGATAGTCCACGATCTCGACCTCAGCCACATTGCCGTCCGACCAGACGAAGCAGATCCGCCACTTGTCGTTGATCCGAATGCTGTGCTGCCCTTTTCGATGCCCCTTCAATGCTTCCAGTCGGTTGCCGGGCGGTAGCGCAAGTCGTGAAGTGTCTTCGCTCGGTGAAGGTGAAGCAACTTCCGACGGGCCCTTCGCTCGATGGCCCGAAATCGAGGGACATCCTCGTCGATGAAGAGCAATTCGGTCTCGCGCGACCGAAAGGAACAGATCTTCGACCGCCAGTCGATGACGTGACACGTCATCGGTCAAGCCTTGTGGGTCGCTCGTCATCAACTCAATAGCATGAGCCGCTCAACCCGCATAATTCATGAAGGCTTCTACTGCAACTGCAGATACGCCACTGCGACAAGCCTTGCCGTGCTTTCCTCACGGCCAGGCGGGCGGGCTCGCCCCGCGCGGCCTCAACGTACTGTTTCAAGTACGTCTCGGCCTCTTGGGGCTCCACGCGCCCGTCTCGCTTGGCGTCTCTGCAGTTTCGTCACGAAGTTTCATGAATTATGCGGGTTAAAGGTCCGTGGCTGCAGGTCCCTGGGCCGGCTTATCGAACCAGCCGAGCGTGAGCGGGGGCAATTGGCCTGCTGGATCAGCGTGTCTGAGCCGTGATGGCTTTGAGTTCCCGTTCGAAGATAGCCAGTTCATCACGGCGGTTGAACTCGCGCGCCAGGCCAATGGCCCTCTCAAGGGCTTCCCTGGCTCGCACCATGTCTTCCACCGCGCGGTAGCTCCAGTAGGCCCGCTGGTAGTAGGCCAAGGCGGCGGGTTTGTTGCCGCGTTTCTCCAGCACGCGAGCGAGGGCGGCCAGGTCCCCCGCGATGGCCAGTTGGTGCTCGCTGGCCTTGTCCAACTCCAGCGCCGATTCAAAGTGCCGTTGCGCCTCGTCGAGCTGACCTTGCGCTTCCACCACCAACCCCAGGTTCAAGAGATTGGCCGACCATTCCCGCTTCTCACCAAGTGCTTGATTGAGGGCCCGGGCCGCCTCGAACTTTCCTCGTGCCGCATCGAAGGAACCCGACCGCAGTTCCAGCAGTCCTAGATTATTGAGCACAATGGCTTCCTGCTTCTTGTCCCCGGATTCCCGTGCCAGCCCCGATGCCCGCTGATAGCGCTCTTGCGCCTCAGCAGACTGGCCGACCACTTGTAGCCCTGCCCCCAGACGCGTGAGAGATTGCAAAATGAGTGGAGACTGGCGGGATTCTTCAGCTAGCCCGAGCGCCCGGCGGTGCAGAAGGACCGCCTCTTCACCTCGGCGTTCCTGGACCGCTATCGCTCCGAGACTGTTGAGGGCTTCCACGACACTCGGCAGATCATCCAGACTCTCCGCCAACTGTCTGGCATCCTCGAAGGCGCTTTTGGCCAGTTCCCATTCACCCTGGCCAAGCAACCGCTGCCCCTGAGATTGCCATTGACGGACCTTTGTCAGGAGCGGGGGAGGGGTGACCTTTGGTTCGGGACTGGCGCTGCAGCCGATGACGAAGAGCAGCGCCAGAGTCACCCCGATCGCGCAGCGTCCTCGCATCCGTGCTTTCACGGGGCAACTTGGTCGCCTCTGAGACTGCCGGCGCCGGGATCGGGCAGCGTGGGCTCCGGTCCGGCATTCTTGACCATGGCGCTGACGGGCCAGGTGTTCTTGGCCCCGCGGAGGATCGTGTTGGTGTCATCCAGCGTGGTCTGGGCCGACCGGAGCACCGGCCGCAGTTGCTTGGAAGTCGTCTTGAGCGACTCGGTCGCGGCCTTCACATTATTCAGCGATGCCTGCGCCGTGTCGACGATGGCCGGCAGTCGCTGGGTACTGACCCGGACATCGTCGGCCGCGTGATCCATCGTCCCCAGCGTTTTCTTCACCGACGCGGTCACTTCCGGCAAGCCTGCAGCGGTTTTTTCAACAGATGCGAGGGACCGCTGCACCGAGGCGACCGTGGCGGGAAGTTCCTTGCTCGCCTCTTCGACGTTGGCCAAGGCTCGTCCCCCCGTTTGCGCGGCAAGCCGCACATCCTTCGTAATGGCCTCCACCTCAGCCAAGGTCCGCTTGACCGTGTCGACCAGCGCGGGCACGTCCTTGAGGAGTTCTGCAATGTCCTGGGGCTCTTCCACGGTGATTCTCCCGCAATCCGGAATCACGGCCATGGCGGGAGTGCCCACGGAGATCATGACCTCCCGTGGTGAGCGCGGCGTACAGCCGGTATCGGGGCTGGAACACTCCCTCCGTCTTGGCCATGAAGATGCCGATGACGATCATCCCCAGCATCGGGATCAGGACAAAGGCGCCGACGATGCGGGCAATCCGCCCGGACGTCATGCGGTGCGAATAGTGCAGCTCCATAGTGATTCCCTTTCACAATCGAGACATCATTGCGTCACGGCCTCATGGACCCAGGTACGCGAGCAGATCGCCCGTGGCGGAACTGAGCAGATCGGTCCGCCGGCCTGCCGCCACCACCTTGCCGTTCCGCATGTAGATCACGCGATCGGCAACGTCCTGGAACGGAGACGGCTGAGAGAGGGTGGCGAGGACGGTAAGTGGCCGCCGAGCTCGCTCCTCCTGAAGGACCGCGGTGACTCTCGCCGACGACTCTGCGTCGAGACCCGCGGCCGGTTCTTCCAGCAACAGCACCTCCGGCTCCATGACGAGGGCGCGCGCGAGGGCCACGACCTTCGCTTCCCCGAATATGAGCGTCGACGGAAACCGCTCTCGGATCGACGCCAGCCCCAGCCGGGTCAGGAGCGGCAGGACTATCGCCTCGATGTCCTCATCATCCCGTCCGGAGTGATAGCGGAGCGGCAGCGCGACATTGTTGAACGCCGTCATGTTGCTCAAGAGGCCCGGAGGCTGCAGGACCACGCCCACGCGAAGCCGGAACTCCACCACCTGATCGTCACCCGGCGCCGCCGGGTCCTGACCCAGGACTCGAACCGTCCCCTCCTTTGGGACCAGAAGACCGGCACAGAGGCGGAGCACCAGTCCCTTGCCGCATCGGGCCGGGCCCAGCAGTACCACAGAGTCCCCCGCGTCCACCGACAGCGACAGGGCCAGCCGCCCCGTGACGTCCTCAGCGTCGTAGCGAACCTCGTCCAACTCAATGACCGTACTCATGAGAGGTACGCCGCAAAGCCGATCAGCATGTCGGCCAGAAGGCAGACCGTGACCGAATTGATCATCGCCTTGGTCGTCTGCTGCGGCACTTCGGTGGGTGAGGCTCCCACCGCCATCCCATGATAGCAGCCGATCGAGGCGATGATGGTCCCGAACAAGGCGCTCTTGAATGCGGTCACCAACACGTCCACCGAAGACAAGGTCTTGATAATAGAGTCGGCAAAGGCCACGAAGGGAATCGTCAATTCGATTTTGGCGATGAAGAAGCCTCCCAGCACCGCGACGAGGTCGAAATAAAAGGTGAGGCAGACCATCGCGAGAATCATGCCGACGACGCGGGGCATGATGATGAAGCGGGTCACCGGGATACCCATGAGCTCCAGCGCGGTGACTTCCTGGGCCACCCGCATGTTGCCGAGTTCCGTCGTGATGGCCGTCCCGGACCGCCCGATGACGATGAAGGCCGTGAGCAGCGGCCCCAGTTCACGAATCACGACGACGACGATGATGCTGCCGATCAAGTTCTCGGCGCCCACCAACGGGAGTTGGGTCCCGGCCTGCGTGATGACAATGATCCCGAGTAACAGCGAGATCACGCTCAAGACCGGGAGGGCATCGACCCCGGTAAAGAGAATCTGTCGCGTAATCACCCGGAAGGCTTCGCGGCGGCCTCGGGCCCCTCCCGCACCGAGGTCATGGAATGCCTGGACCACGAGGGCGCTGAGGTCCGCCAAATAGGTGTAGCCGGCGACCGTGCGACCGCCCAGCCATTCGATGAGTGAACCGGTGCGCGCCTCTTGCACAGAACTCTTCCTTCAACCAAGACTAGCCGGCGACGTGAGGAACAATGGGCCGTGAATAGGACCGGGCCGGCCCAATCGGCGGGATTCTATGGGATACCCCCACCTAATGCAATCGGCGTCAACGGGCTCTAACAGAGCCGTGGTCAAGGAATCCGGTCAAGAGCAACCCAATCGAGCCGACATGGTTACAGCATGTCCGCCGATTCGCTCAAGACTTCCCCGGCCTGGCTCTGGATACTCGTCTTGGCCGGCCTCAGCTGTGGCGCCCTCACCGCTTGTACGGCGCAGCAACCGCGCCGGCTGTACCAGGAGCAGCACGAGATCCGGCGCCTGACCGTGGTGTTTCTTGACGAGCAGAGTCTCCAGGCGAAGTACACGGCCATTTCAGGCAGGCCGGCCGTCTCTCTCTCCGGCTATCCCCCCATGCAGAGCCTGACCACCGTGCGAGGGTTCTACGATTTCAACACCAAGACTCTCTACTGCTCCAAGATGGACTTCACGGTCTGCGGGCATGAGCTCCATCATGCTGTCCTCGGCCGCTTCCACCCCGAGTAGTTTTTTTCACAACAGAAAGCCCGGTTCCCCTGCAGATCGACCGGGAGATCGCCCTCCTCAAGACCATTTCTTCGCCATCCCAGACGAAAGAGCATGGGCCGAAGCATGCTCCCTCGACGCGCGCAGTGAAGCCCACCCCAGCAACCTCGCCTGATGGATCGAATAAGGCCGAAGAACTCGACGGGCGCAGTAGGAATCTCCCAACGGCCCCATGCTGGGAATGAAGAACAGATGAGTCCAATAAGAGAGGCCCTCGTTGGACGCGCGCAGTAGGGAATCAGCCAGACCACCCCTCCTGAAGGAAACGAAGCCCCATCTTGCCAGCGGGGACCTCGCCGGGCAGGCCGAGGCAGACGCGACGGGTCGGGCGAGCCCCGGCGGCCTCGGCGTCGCCCACTCAATTTCCGGAAGAGCCGAAAAAGGAGAATGTCCCTCTTTTGTCGCCCAAGGAGGGTGTGTTATGCCGATCCGCATAAGAGGCCGTCATCAATGGCCACATGGACCACAACTGATTGAGATTGCGCCGATTCTCGTGTATGTTTCAGAAAAATCGATGGCGTATTATACGGACAGGAAATCGACGATCTGCATCTTATGCGGATCCATCTAATCATTGTTAGCCGTCAACAACAGAAGAACCAAACATGGCGATACCTGATTACCAGTCAATCATGCTTCCTCTGCTCCGTTTCGCTGCGGACGGAAATGAACATTCCCTTCGGGAAGCAATCGAGGGCTTGTCCGAAAAGTTCGGGCTTACGGACGCAGAAAAGAATGAGTTGTTGCCGAGCGGGAAGCAACCAAGATTCGACTACCGTATTGCCTGAGCGCGGTCTTATATGAGCAAGGCCGCCTTGTTAGAGGCCACTCGGCGCGGGCACTTTCGCATAACCCAGCGCGGTCGCGAAGTTCTGTCCAAGAATCCATCCAAAATCAATGTGAAATTCTTGGAGCAATTCCCCGAGTTCGTAGAGTTCCGAGCAAAACACCGAGAACGGGAAGAAACCACAGAAACTGCCGAAAAAGAAACCCTTCAAACACCCGGCGAACTTCTGGAAACCGCGTATCAGAAACTGCGCGAAGATCTCTCGGCTGAGCTTCTGAAATTCGTAAGGGAATGTTCCCCTTCTTTCTTCGAGCGCCTCGTCATCGACGTACTGGTGAAAATGGGCTATGGCGGTTCCCGAAAGGAAGCCGGTAGAGCCATCGGCCGCAGCGGCGACGAAGGCATTGACGGCATCATTAACGAAGACCGCCTTGGCCTCGATGTCATATATATTCAAGCGAAGCGGTGGCAGGCTACGATCGGGCGCCCTGAAATCCAGAAATTCGCGGGTGCTCTGCAAGGACATCGCGCGAAGAAAGGAATCTTCATCACCACTTCCGACTTCAGCCGCGAGGCCGGGGAATATGTAGCGAAAATCGATTCGAAGATCGTGCTCATAGACGGCGAGCAGTTGGCCCAACTCATGATTGACCATAATGTTGGGGTTGCTCTCGTCACATCGTACGAAACGAAGAACATTGACAGTGACTACTTCATTGAAGGTTAAGGTGGCTAACAACGCCATCAACTCGGACAATAAAAAGCGGCGCGCCTTCGTCGCACCGCTTTTTATTGCCGGTTATGGCGAGCGTTGGGCGGCAGAAAATGAGCGGACCGGCGCACACGTAGGGCAAAAATGACCAGCATCGTCGCGTTCGTTGCTGCAATTGGTAGCGGCTTAGTCGCCGGGGTCTTCTTTGCGTTCTCAACGTTCGTAATGAAAGCGCTCGCGCGGCTTCCCAGCAACCAAGGTATAGCTGCAATGCAGTCAATCAACGTGATCGTATTGAACCGTTGGTTTCTTGGTACGTTTCTTGGTACGGCAGTGCTATCAGCAATAGCTTTGTGTCTGGCACTTCTAGATTTGCGAACGCCTCCTGCCATGTATCTACTGGCCGGTGGCCTAAGTTATCTCGCGGGTTCGCTCTTCGTAACAATGGCGTTCAACGTGCCCAAAAACGAAAGTCTTGCGAAACTTGACCCTGTCAGTGGCGCTAGTGCTGAAGCTTGGACACAATACATTTCTGAGTGGACGCGATGGAATCACGTGCGAACGGCAGCGTCCCTCGCATCGGCGGCATTCTTCACCCTTGCACTTGTCGCATGAGCTTTCCACGAACTCAGCGCCTGCCGCCCAACACCTCAATCAACCGGACCCGCAACGGGCTGCACCCGCCGCGGTCCGGTTATCTCGAGCGTTGGGCGACTCGAAAGGAGATTCAATATGCAATCCCTTTATCACCAAGTATGGATCAACGCGCCAGTATCGAAAGTGTACGAAGCGCTTGCCACCGCCGACGGACTGGGCAGATGGTGGGCTCCCCATACATCCACCGAAACGGATGCTGGTCTTGTACTGGCGCACGGTGCAGGCACAGAGCACGGCGAAGTAAGAATGAAGGTGCTGGATACGACCCAAGACAAGCGAGTTGAATGGGAAATCGTTAGTACCCATCCTAGTCGCAGCCCCGCTTCCGCCTGGACCGGCACACACATCGTTTTTGAAATAACCGAAAGAAAGAACCCAGGGCACTGGCTGGGAATCAGCGATGGAGAACCCCACATGGCGGTTATCGAGTTCCGCCACTCCGGCTGGGATGAGAACAGTGAGTACTTTGGATTCTGCAACTTCGCCTGGGGCGAGACGTTACTGACGCTCAAGCAATGGTGTGAATCACAATGACAGATTAGCGAACAAACCGTTGAGTATCAATCGAGGGACAGAGCGAATATGACAGACGAAATCCTCTTCAGGGAATTGGAGGCCGTGGAAGAAGCCTTCAATCGCGCGGTGGTCTCGAATGACGTTGCAGAAATTTCATCCTGTATTTCCGAGGACTGGGTCTTAGTGACACCAGAAGCAGGGCCTGTTCCTCGGGAGAGATTTCTGCAAGCAGTGGAGCAAGGCATTCTCAGCCATGACAGCATGAGTAAGGACTGGGTGTCAAAAAAGGTAGCCTGTGAACTACGTCAACACTTTCATTGCAGTAGCCCCAGACACCTCAGCAAAGGCAGGCACCGTGCCGTCTGGGCGCGGCGACAAGAAATCCATTGCGCAACTAGAGTACGAACTTATCTCGGGAAAACCGTACACGCTCACGCAGGAGGAAGTGCAGTTCTCCGTGCATGTGCAGCGCCAGGGCATTCCCACCACCGAACTTAAAGCCAAGCGCGCTAAACTATGGTCTGAGTTCTTCTCCAAGCCCATGGCGTGCATGCGAGCCTCGCCCTTGCCCAAATCATACGGTTGGGGTCTTCATTTCGATGCCGAGGGCAAGGTTGCTCTTGTAGCCATAGAGAGTCCCGAGTACAAACGCCTGTTGAAAAATTCAGCCATCAGGCAGCTTTCTGCCATGAGGAGCAAGCGGGCATGACCCACCCACGCGCACAGACACCCAACATGGCGTTCGAGAGGGACGCCGCAAAAGCGCGGCGCCCCTCAACTTTACGTTATGTGCGGTTTCAGGCTTTCTGGGTTAAACTAACGTAATAGAAATTTGAGAGGTATCGCGATGGATACGAAGCTGAGCAAACTTCCAGTCGACGAGCGCATCAAGCTTGTCGAGGAATTGTGGGATAGCATCGCCTCCGATCAGAACGCCCTACCACTTACCGACGAACAAAAGGCTGAGCTCGACAGACGTCTCGACGCCTACGAAGTCGATAGAAACCGTGGTCGCATAGCGACCGAATCTATCACGGAAATTCGGCGCAAGCTGTGACCCTTGAGGTGCGACTCCGGCCGGACTCAGAGCGAGACTTAGCGGATGCGGCAGTTTGGTACGAGGAGCAGCGGCAAGGTCTGGGGCACGAGTTCCTTGATGAAGTTCTGACGATGCTTTCGAGCATCGCAGCGACCCCACTGATGCACCCAAACGTTCATCGGAACACAAGACGCGCTGTCATTCATCGCGTTCCGTTCGGTGTTTATTTTCGGGTAGAGGAGGCGACAATTGTCGTTGTTGCGGTAATGCATGGCAGTCGAAATCCGCGTCGTTGGAAGAACCGCACATAACTAGCCCATCAAGCCGACGCCAAAAAGCGGCGCGCCTGATTTGCAACGCTAGACCGAACAAGACACGAGATGAAGCGCAAGATGTCGGAAATGTTACTCTGAGTCTCAGGAGACTATATTTCCCTCAGGGAGGATGAAGAGCACAAACGGCAGTTGCTTTTCGGCGCCGTCAGCGCGTGGAATATCGCTTGTTTGGCCGCGTCGGAGCGAGAACGAGCCTTGCCAGAGTTCATGACAGCGTACACGAACGCCAATCCGACACAGACGCCAGAGGATTATGCCGATGTAGAGCGAGACATGCACAAACTTCATTCAAAAGGAAAAATAGACACAACAGAAAGCCCGGATCTCCATTGATTTGGAGACCCGGGCTTCGATTTGACGAGACCGGACCGGTCCCGCGCGTCTGGCTGGGCGTCGCTAATCCAACAGTCGGAGCGTCCGGCCCTCCACCTTCGTATTGGCGACCAGATAGTCCAGACTCTTGTTTAAGGCATCGTTGACGATTTCCTGCGCGTCTTCGAGATCAAACCAAAACTCCGTATCCTCCGCAGCGCCGAAGACGATCAGGTTCACGGCGCTGCCATCAGCGGCATTCTTCGCTTGCACGCTCAACTTGGATTTGGCGGTGAGATCGGTCGCCATGAAACGGCTCTTGGCATGGACCGCCAAATCCTGAATCCTCCCCGTCAAGACGACATCCGGCTGAGCCGCTCCGCTACGCGCCGAGACGACGCGCCAGCCCCTCGCGGCCAGGTAGTCGCCCACCATCTTCGCCACGGCATCGGCTGAATTCCCTCCCGGCACCTGAAAGTATGTGTCGCCCCCACCCAGATGAGTCCGCTTCCCAAGCCGCTTCTGTTCAGGCCTAAGATCCTCAAAGGCCCCGACGGCGATCGTGAGGCCCTCCACACCTTTGACCTTCGGGAGGTCCTTTTCAGGAGCTCCGACCAGGTTCAGATTGACCACCTCGCCCTTCCCCGTGCACCCACCGGCCAGGCAAAGCGCGACCGCCACCGCCAGCCATACCCTCTGCATTTTCACGTGGACCTCCTTACCTCAGACTCCTGATGTGATTCGCGTGCATGAATGTCAGATGCATGCGCTACTTGGCATGAATGGCCCGAGCGGCATGTCCCTGCTCGGTCCGGCCAAAACTGATGATCACCGTTTCCCCGACCTTGAGATCCTCCAACCGCACTTTCCGGGTCCCTCGGCTGATGTCCGTCGCCGGCCCGATCGAGGCTCCTACCACAAAGGGATCGTCCTGACTCACTTTGGATTCGACGACGATGACCGGTGGGGTTGCAGCCAGGTTGATGGCCACGATTTTCCCTTGCATGGTGCGGACGTCATCGGCGAAGACCTCGGAGAGGCTCCACACGATTCCGGCGACGAGCAGACCGATCCGCAACAGCCCCGATAGGCTCTTGTCTCGGAATCCATGCCTCACGGAATCTACCTCCTGAGGACGACACCGCATAAGATATACCAGGTTGCTCCAAAAAATTCATCAGGCCCACTGAGCCGGCCGCTCACGGGCGCGATGCGGCTTCTCATCCACCGAGTTCGAACCTCTACATTTCTTGACAAGCCTGAGGCATCCCGCTACGATCCGGTTCCCGGCGACAAGGGCCGGGGTTTTTAGCCATCACCTCTCATCATTCATCGTGCGAGCAGCTACTATGCCCATTCGAATCGGTATCAACGGCTTCGGACGAATCGGACGGAACGTCTTACGGGCCTCGTTGCAGGACCCCGACCTTCAGTTTGTGGCGATCAATGATCTGACCGACGCCAAGACCCTGGCCTATCTCCTCAAATACGACTCGGTCCATGGGACGCTCAAGACTACGGTGGAGGCCAAGGACAACCAGATCCTGGTCGGCGGGAAGCCGATCACCGTGCTGGCGCTGAAAGACCCCAAGGAGCTCCCGTGGAAAGATCTCAAGGTCGATGTCGTCATTGAGTCGACCGGACGCTTTACCGATCGCGAAGGGGCCGGGAAGCACCTGTCGGCCGGCGCCAAGCTCGTCATCATTTCCGCCCCGGCGAGCGATGCGGATGTGACGCTGGTGCTGGGCGTCAATGAGCAGGCGTATGACCCCAAGACACATCATATCGTCTCCAATGCCTCCTGCACGACAAACTGTCTTGCGCCTGTCGCGAGGGTGCTCCTGGAGAACTTCGGAATCAAGCACGGGGTGATGACGACGATCCACTCGTACACAAACGATCAGCAGTTGTTGGACCTGCCCCACAAGGACCTCCGTCGCGCCCGCGCGGCCGCCATGTCCATGATCCCGACCAGCACACGCGCCGCCAAGGCGCTCCACCCCGTGTTGCCTCAATTGAACGGCAAGATGGATGGCCTCGCGATCCGCGTCCCGACCCCCAATGTGTCGCTGGTTGACCTGACCGTTGAAACAGAACAGGATTGCGACGTGGCCTCGGTCAACGCCGCATTCCGCAAGGCCTCGGAAGGCGCGATGAAGGGTATCCTCCAATATTCCGAAGACCCCATCGTGTCGATCGATCAGAAGGGCGATGCCCATTCGGCAACGGTCGATGCGCCGCTCACCGCCGTGATCGACAAACGAATGGTGAAAGTCATCGCGTGGTACGACAACGAGTGGGGCTATTCGTGCCGGGTTCGGGACCTGATCAAGTTTCTGACCGCGAAGTCCTAGGCGCCACGCCGATCGGCTTCCTGCTTAGCAGAAGGACACATGGAGTTTCACAAGCGGACCATTGAAGATATCGATCTCCGGAATAAGCGGGTGATCATCCGCGTGGACTTCAACGTCCCGCTCGATGACGCGCTGCAGATCACGGACGACACCCGCATCCGCTCGGCCCTGCCCACGATCAACCATGCCGTGGACGAAGGCGCCAAGGTCATCCTCTGCTCGCACCTCGGCCGTCCCAAGGGTAAACCCGATCCCCGCTACAGCCTGGCGCCGGTTCAGAAGCGCCTGCAGCGCCTGCTCGGGAAGGACGTCGGGTTCGCTCCCGACTGTATCGGCCCGGCCGCGGAGAAGCTGGTCGCCCACATGAAGCCCGGCGACGTGCTCCTCCTGGAAAATCTCCGGTTCCATGTGGAAGAGGAAAACAACGACGAAGCGTTTTCCCGGCACCTCGCCGCGCTCGGCGACGTGTACATCAACGATGCCTTCGGCGCCGCCCATCGGGCCCATGCGTCGATCACCGGCATCACCAAATTCATCAAGGAGTCGGCCGCCGGCTACCTGTTGAAGAAAGAAATTGAATACCTTGAAGGCGCGGTCGCCGATCCGATGCGCCCCTTCGTCGCGATTCTCGGCGGCGCCAAAGTGTCCGGAAAGATCGAGGTCATCGAGAACCTGGGCAAGCGCGTGGACAAGGTCATCATCGGCGGAGGCATGGCGTTCACCTTCATCAAGGCCATGGGGCTGGAAATCGGTAATTCGCTCTGTGAAGACGAGATGCTGGATTTTGCCCGCGGCATCCAGCAGCATGCATTCTCGCGCGGCGTGAAGTTCTATCTGCCCGTCGATTGCGTCGACGCTCACAGCCGGGAACCGGGAGCGGAAACCCAGATCGTGCCGGTACAGGAAATTCCCAAAGGCTGGTACGGCATGGATATCGGACCGGCCTCCGTGAAGCTCTTCTCGGAAGCGATTCAGAACGCGAAGACGATTCTCTGGAACGGCCCGATGGGCGTCTTTGAAGTCGATGCCTACTCCCGCGGCACCTTTGCCGTGGCCCATGGCGTCGCCAATGCCTATGCCCTGACCATCGGGGGCGGCGGCGACACGGCCTATGCCGTACACCGGGCTGGCGAATCCGAGAGCATGACGTTCATCTCCACCGGCGGAGGCGCGTCACTGGAACTCCTCGAGGGCAAGACACTCCCCGGATTGGACGCGCTGCCTGAGCGCGCATAAGCGACAACCATACTCATCAGTTCCACATCTCACCATTGAGACAACCGTGCGTCGTCGCCTGATCGTCGGCAACTGGAAGATGAACA
>JACRLS010000075.1 GCA_016235225.1 Nitrospirota bacterium
CAGCGTATAGATCACGGCGAATCCTGAAATTCTCCGCTGATCCGCTTCTTTCACGATGAACTCCATGAACCCTTTCGCATCCAGATCTTCGGCAAACTTCAGCATCGCCAGATCCGTCTGCAAACAGCGGTGAAAGGCAAAATCCGTGGGCGGCTGCGAGTCGCCATAGCGCATACCGATGTGGGCCAATTCGGCGCTGGCTACCGCACAGAACGACTGACCGGAGGCGGTCAGGGCCCGCTTCAACAGATCGATCCCGCATTCCACCTGCTGGGCAAACTCTCTCAGATCATCCGCCACAAGATAGTCAGGAGGAAACGCGCAGAGCACCGGCACGATGGAAATCGGCTTCCGGCCCCCGACCACATGCTGCAGCCCGGGCAGTTGGAACTCGATCGTGTGTTCGGAGTGATGGGCCCGATCTTCTTCAAAGAACCGCTCGCCCCCCTGCCGCCGAATTTCATCCAAGACCGGCCGATCCGCCCGCACGAGGCCGAGCGGGGTCTCAAAATCCTTGTCTGTGAACGCCAACCCCTGTGACAGGCCCGTATGGCAGGTCCCCAGGACCACATAGAGATCCGGCGCCGCCGCCTCCCGTAGTTCCTTGTAAGCCCAGGCATAGATGGGGCCCGCCTCTTTCAACTCGTAGTGGGGCACGACCAAGCCCTTGATCGGCTTACCGGCATTCTCCGACGCTTTGATCTCAGGTCCTTCCTTCGACCGCTCAAAGTCCGTCAGTTGTCGGGTCAGCTTGGCCGCATCCGCCTCGTAGCTCCGTCCGGCATAGACCGCCCGACGGATCGGCTGCGCTCGATAGGCCTCCACCGCCATGCGCTTGGCGGTTTCCACCTTGTCTCCTTCCAGAAACAGCTTGGCCTCCATGTCGGCGACCAGCCGCTCGATTTTATCCGGTTGGAGAAACTCGCCGAACTTCTTCAAATACAAGACCCCGAGTTTTTCCAGCGAGTGCTCCCCATCCAGGTGCTGGACCAGGAAAAAGTAATTCAGCGGGATGATCAGGCGCTCGTGCGAGAGCCCTGTCGCGTCCCACAGCATCACCAACTGGTCTTCCCCCTGTTTCAAGGGAGAAAACTGGAGATTCCTCAGCCGCGGCAAGGGCTGAGTCGGTTGCATGGCTTCAGGCATCGTTCAGATCCTCAGCGGATTGTGGAGGCGCCTATTCTACTGGAGGGCGGATCGCAGCCGCAACCGTGCAGATGGGTTACGCTTCGGGGGGCGCCGGGCGCCGGCGAGTGCTCCACAAGATCAACGCGCCGACCACGAGGGGGATGAGCCAGAAGGTGGGACGGCCATAGGCCGGCCCGGCAAACTCGATCAGGTCCGTGAATCGGCCGATCAGGAGGGACATGCGGGCCATGACCGTATACCCGAACGCGGCACCGAAGGCGATCATCAAAAAGAGAATCCCGGTCCGGGCCGCCGTCCTCAGAGGGCCGTCATGCTCCAGTGAGAAAAAGAAATAGAACAGCACCGATACCACGCCGACCAGCAGGATGATGGCATTCAGGTTGCTGGCGGGATTCAACAGGCTGGCGGTAAAGGTCACCCCCCCGTCCGGGAGCAGCGTCACGAGCGGACGAATCGTATCCTCCACCTGTTTGAGGATGAAGGATGAGATCGTGCGTGGAATCGCCAGGCCGGAGCCGACTCCAACGATGAAGGCAAAGGCATAGCGCGAGAGCCAGCCCGCGTTGGGCACGTAGCGGGCCAACATGAGCAAGCCCAGCCCAACCGGCACCAGTAAGGACCAGTCGCCTTCCTTGATCATGGGCACGTAGATCAAGTGAACGATGACCGTATCGTAGGCCTTGACGATCGTATAGCCGACCGAGATGCCGACATACAGATGCTCGGCCAGCTTGAAGATGGGGTTGTCTTCGTAGAGAAACGTGAAGATGAAGAGCGTCAGCCCCGTGGCCACCCAGGCACCGATGATGACTTCAAATGGCATGCGTCAGTTCCCTCGTCCGATCCTACTGCCCCGCGTCCCGCCGGGCGGCCCGCCGCAGCGAGAAATAAAACACGTTGCACAACAATACCAGCACGATGATCGCAAAGTGTGTGGCGGATTGGGCATCCATGCCGGCCACGGCTCGGGCTTTCTGGCCGATCAACACTTCGTATTCCGCGGCACCCCGCAGCCCCCCGATCAGCCCGTTGATCTGCCCGCTTCGCAACAAGGGATAGAGCCCGGGCGCGATCACCCCGGTGCAGCCGCCGCCCAGTTCGAACTTGTACTTGTCCTTGCCGAAGACATACCAGGCTTCAACGCCTGGATTTCCAGCGCCTAGACTGATGGCATAGGCCACATCGCGGAGGCTTTGGACCCCTTCCAAGACGGGCAACGTTTTCGTCGGTTTCCCTCCGTAGTCACTGGGGAAGGCCTTGTAGAGATCCTGCCCCATGTTGATGATGACGGAACTCCCGCCCGGACTCCAGCCGAGGAACACGTAATCCTTGCCCTTCTCTTTCCCCGCTTCCCGCGCGATTTCGTCGATCACCTGATCGGCCATCCCGGTGCCCGACACCCAGAGCGTCATCGCCACCACGCGCAGGTTTTTCCTGAACGCATGCCGGAGAAGAGCCACGGCCTGGGGATGTAACTCGGGGGGTCAAAATCCAGCGACAGCAGCAGGACCGACCGTTCCGGCATCCTCTCGATGTAGTCGTAGACCGACCGGACCTCGGGCGAGATGTTGATCGCCAGCCCCACAGGGAACAGCAACGGGACAAGCGTGAAGGCACCGATCATCAAAAAGATCAGACGGCGATCGATCTTCAGCATCCGCTCAGCGAATGTCATTTTGAACACCGTCGCTCGTGAAGCGTGAAACGTATCTCGCTTCGAATCCTGCGCTTCACGAGATACGAACGACGCGTCACGTTATTCTTTCCCCCCGCCCAGATACGACCGCTCGACTCCGAAGATGATCTTGAACGAGAGGGCCACCGCGCCAAGGCTCACGCCGATCAAGATCGCCCGGCGCACGGAGGCATTCAGCACGTTCAAGATCCATTGGGAGATATCGCCGCTGACGGGAATCAAGTACTCACCCAGCGGGACACGGCCCATCATCACGATCACGGCGGCCACCAGCAGCACCGCCGCCTCGCGACTCCGCGCACGGAACGACCGATACGCGGCCGAAGCAATGAAGAAGGCCAGGATGGCAAACATCGTCCCCTGCAGCGGGACCATCATGAAGCTATAGATCCATCCAAAGGCCGTCATGGTTCCGTCGATGGCTTCTTTTCCACTCGCCCAGAGCCCCACGACGATCGTCACCAGCGTGGAGGCGTAGAGAATCACGCTGTAGCCCCATCCGGCTTCCTTCCGTCGAATCTTCACGGCATGCACATGAAACAGGCTCGTGACGCCCAGCACGAGGGCGAATCCCCCGATGATCTGCAGCCATTTCGTCGCCGAGGTCAGCAAGAGCTCGGATGCCGGGTGCGGCACGTAGTACTGAGCCGCGAACACCAGCCCGGTGATCATCGTAATCAGCAGAGGAACTTGTCGTCGAAGAAAGATCATTTCAAGTCCCGAAAGAGGTCCAGCGCCCATCCCACATCGGCATGCATGACCACGCCGGCCGTCGCCAGCAGAATGCCGACCGCCAGCACGCCCAGAATGATCGCCTTGCCGATGTCCTGACCGCGGAGCGTGCCCACCTGCACCGGCTCGCGGGACAGATAGGCGCTGGCCGCATACAGCTCTTCGCCGATCAGCGTGTAGTCACAGGTGGTCACAAAGAACGGTAATTGGTGGTCCGAATCAGTCCCCGCGATCTGAATGGCCCCGGTACTGGCGCCCGTCTCAGTCAGGAGCAGCGACTCCGCAAAATAGGAACCCATGAAGAAATTGGCCGCAGGCTTTCGCCGCAACATGATGCCATCCACCGCCGCGGTGTAGCTGAACTGGTCGGAGGTGATGAAGAAATTGCAGTCTTCTTTAAAGGCATCGGGCTTGCCGGCTTCGAGATAGGATTGCTTGGTGATCTCCTGACAGACGGCCATGGTGATGGGATCGCGATGCGGGACCAGCAGCTCCGTTTCATACGACGCCACCCGCCGAGCCACTCGACCCAAAATCACCGCCGCGGCGATGGTTGAGGGATCGCTCATATCGTGCGCGCCGGTCAGGTAGAGAATCGGTTTGCCCAACTCGGTCGCACGGCCGATGGCCTCATCCACCGCATCCAGACCCGGAATACGCCGCAGGAAGATCTCCCGGCGCTTCGCCACCTGGATTGAGGCAAAGACCACGCCCCCGAACAGGAGCGCCAGCAACAGATTGTTCATCTGATTCCAGTTGACCCAGTTGGGTTCCGGGTCAGCGATGACCGGCTGGGCCCAGGCACGGGCCTCACCCTGGACCGAGGCGACGGTGACGGCATAGGAGGTGCCGTCTTTCAGGTCGATCCCTTTCCCCGACCTCACCACAAAGTGGTGAAACTCCGGCGTAGCCGGCCTGGTCCACCAGCCATACTTGGCTTCCCGGACATAGTGCGTCTGCGAGGGAAACTCGGCCACCACCTTCATCGCCGCGGGATCATGGGGCCCCGGCCCTTCCGCGAGAAGAATTTGATAGCGCAGCGCGGGCCCGTCGGCCGGACTCGACGCCCACAGGACAGTCAGCGCCCCGCCGCCGTCGTTCGCCGCATCAATCACTTGAACTTGTTCCGGCGCCTGAATAGAGAGAACCGGCGGGACCTCTTGTGCTAAGGCCGGTGAGGCGACCAGACAGATAAGGAGCAGACAAGGATGAACGATGAACGATGAGGGATGAATGTAAGTTCCGGCAAATCGCCGAATGCAAGGTTCGGTCATCCTTCCGCCTTCCGCCTTCATCGTTGTCCGCTACTGCCCTTCAATGATTTCCACATTGGCCCGCGGAATCACTGCGCGCCGCCGATCGGGAAATTCAATCTCCAACACCCGTACTTGGCTTTCAGTTTCAATAGCCTGCAAGTCGGACGGCAAGCCCGAGACCGTGCCGATCTGTCCAAACAGCGGATCGCGAATGACCCGTACCTGATCGCCCACCTGAATGCCAGTGATTTCTTTCGTCGCGCCGGCGCCTGCCGGACGGGAATCGGCTGCCGCCCGCCGGGCGATGAGAATCTCCGGGCGAATCACGCCAGCACGAATCTGCGTGGCGCCGGATACGGAAGCCTGCTGCCCAACATGGCGGCCCAGCAGGGCAAAGGTCTTGCCCGCCATGGGAATGGATCCGAATCCCTCCGTCACGATCAACGTGAAGCCCACTCGCTCGGTGCCGGTAATCGCTACGCCGAGATCATAGCCAAGAAGTTCACGCAGATCCTTGTCATGAATGCCGCCGACCACCAGCGCCGCGACGCCGACCTCTTTCGCCTTCTTCATCACGTCCATGCCAAGAAAGGAGCCGCCGACCACAATCTTGCCCTTCCAATCGGACGCCACCTGGCTCGCCGTCAACTGCTGATCCGGTGAGGACACGGCCATCAGCAGATCCCCCCAGGTCTCGCCGCCGATCCCGAAGATCCCCTGTACGAAGCTGCACTCGGTCTCAACGGTCGTCCCTTGATTCGGGATGACCTCCACCACCGTCCCGTGCACATAGCCCAGGAGATCCAACCGCTGCGGGGGTTCCCGCAGCAAGAGCTGCCCGGTGACGGCCGAAATCGATTCCACCGTGCCCTGAACCGGCGAGCGCACGTCCGTCTTGAGCCACTTAATGAACGGCTTGTTCTCAGCCAGGATGTCATCCTTTTGGATGGCATCGCCCGGCTTCTTTATCAGATAGTCCTTCACCTCATCAGGCGCCACGCCCAGGAGGTTCGCCACATTGACGACGTGGACTTTGCCGGCCAGCTCGGCACGAGCGACGACCGTGTCCGGCTTGACCTGATCCCCCACCTTGCACAGGACCGTTCCCGGAATCGGCAGCAATCGCCGTTTGCGGACGACGGTCCGCTCGGTGACGGTGAGACCTGGTGTGTAGGAGTGCGCCATATTCAGAAGGTTAAGGTTAAGGTTGAGGCTAAGGTATAGGGGGACACCTGTCCCAGCCTACGAACCTCACCTCAACCTCAGCCTTAACCTGGATATAATCCCACGGCCTTGTACCATTTCCTCAGC
>JACRLS010000275.1 GCA_016235225.1 Nitrospirota bacterium
GTGACGAGTCTTGAGTACCGGGCGCGGCGTGACTGCTTCGTCCCCCACTTTCTATCTCTTGTGCCCATGCTCCTCATCCTCAGCAAACCCAGGACTCGGCACTTCAGCGGGGACCGCTTGTGAGGTCGCGCCTATGACCGTATAATCGGCCCACTCTGGGGGGAGACTTCACAGTGCCCAGCAAACCCCGCTTCGTCATCTTTGCCCACAACGCCACCTACGACAAGCTGCACCAAGTCGCGACGATCGGGCTCACCGCCGCCGCGTTAGGGAAAGACGTCGTCGTCGTCCTGCTGTTCTGGACGATCAAGAAGCTCGCCCTGGGACAGGTGGACGAGGTGGATTTTCCGCCGGAGTATGCCGCCTACGCCGACGAGGTGAAGCGCTTACTCCGCGAGAAGAAGGTGCCTCGGATTTCCGAAATGTTCTCCGAGGCCAAGCAGGTGGGTCAGTTCCGCCTCATTGCCTGCAGCGCCGGACTCGAATACATGGGTGTGGACCCCGACGTGGTTGCCAAGAACGTGGACGAGGTCATGGGCCTCCCCGCCATTCTCAATCTGGCCGCCGACGCGGAAACGACGCTCTTCATCTAGCGTCGGTTGCGTCCTTAGCGTGCTGCGTCTGTCGCGATAGACGCAACGACGCAAGAGACGTAGCTTCACCGCGACTTCGTGACTCCCGCTTGATCGCAGAATGTCACCAGCTTGCACCGGCTGCAGAAGGGCGACACCGGCTGGCAGAGGTTCTGGCCATACGGAACCAACAGATCATTGAACGTGATCCAGTAGCGGCGGGGGAGTTTCTTGCGGAGCGCCTGCTCCGTCTCCTCCGGGGTCTTCGTCCGCACATAGCCCCAGCGATTGGAAATGCGATGCACGTGGATATCCACGCAGATGCCCGGCTTGCGATATCCGACCGTCACGACGAGGTTTGCTGTCTTGCGTCCGACGCCGTGGAGCGTCAGCAGCTCATCAATGGAATCCGGCACCTTCCCGTCATAGACATCCAGGAGGCGCCGCGAGATCTCGCGGAGCTGCTTGGCCTTTGTGCGGTAGAACCCGGCGGGATAGATGGCCCGTTCGATGCGGCGCAGCGGGAGCCTGACCATGGCCGCGGGAGTATCGGCCAGCGGGAACAGCCGGCTGGCAGCCTCCGCTGTCGTCTGGTCTTTGGTGCGGAGACTGAGGATGCAGGCGATGAGGATTCGGAAGGGATCGCGGGACTCGCGAGCGACGACGCCGAGGACCGGTTCCCGCCACCGGCGGACTTCACCCCGCACCACTCGCATCACGCCGTGAATGTCGGCGGCCTGCACAGCGGAAGACTCCCTTGGACGGGGAATGGAGTCAGTTCGAGCTGAGGATGAAACCCAGTCGATGAGAACTACTCGGGCTTACGCTTCGCCAGCCACTTCTGGCGACGGCGTTGCGCCTCGCGCTGCTTGGCTTTCTTGCGGACGCTCGGCTTCTCATAGAAGCGCCGACGCTTCAACTCACGAAACAGTCCTTCGCCGGCCAGCTTCTTCTTGGCGACTTTGAGCGCCTTCTCGACATTGTTGTTAAAAACTTTGATTTCCATGATCGCGGGCGACCTATCCTCCCCTTCGTAACGGAAAACCCTCAGTGAGAAAACTTACGGAAGTTTATCATAGGGCCTTCTGTTCCTCAAGGATTCGTTTGATCTCCTTCACCTGCCTGGAGACTCGGACGACAAACTCATGATTGTTCAATGTTTTCATATTGATCTCGACATTGGCCAGCCCCCCGGCGCCACAGGCCGTCGCCATGAGGATTCCTACCCTCAGATCGGAAGAAACAGAGGGTTTGGTCCGGCCCTCGAGCCCCTTCAAGAGTCGGACGGTCTCGGATGCCAAGGTCGCGGTGCGAAGCGGAACTTCGGTCGCTCGCTCAAGGCTGGCCGTAATAGCCTCGGCGCGCACGGGATCGGTTTTCGGCATCCGGTAGGCCTGCAGCACCTTCTCGAAGGCTTCGGCATCGGCTTGAATGAGCGAGCGGAACTCCTGACCGATCGCGTCCAGTCGAGTTTCTTCCGGTTCGAATGAGGGGCCGCATGGAGAGGCCCCCGGCGGGCCGGCTTTCCCCGGTGTCGACCGGCTGACCCGACAGGCCATGAGGCCGAGAGCGGCAGCAAGGGATCCGGCCAAGGCAGCGACGCTCCCCCCCCCCGGTGTCGGGGTGCCGGCCGCCACGGACTCCACAAAACCGTGAAGCGTGAGACGTGAAGCGTGAAGCGGCGCTTCTGCTAACTTCATCTCAAGGCGAGTTTCGAGGACCTGGGTGGGATCGAATCGTTCGACCTTCAGAAAGTACTCCGAGGCCTGTAAGAGTGCCGCCTGAGGTACCAGACCGATAATCTCGCTGCCCGCGACTCTGGTTCCACGCTGTTCCGCTTCTTTCCTGACCGCCTCAAAGGCGACATGAATCGGGGTGGCCTCGAAATTCGTCAGGTTCATGGAGACCTGCACCATCCCGCGGGTGGTGAGCGGAACCCCGAGCCCCTTCACGCAGGGCAGTCCGCCGCTCGAGAACCGGACGACCTTGGCAATGGCCTTGGCGATCTCCAGATTATCGGTTGCGAGGTTGACGTTAAAGGCAATCAAGGCGGGACGGGCCCCGACGATGGTCGCTCCGGCAGTCGGATGCAGTCGCGGGGGGCCGAAGTCCGGCACCCAGGCGGCGTCATCGGCAAGCCGGGACGCCAGACCCTCAAGATTTCCTCTGCGGATAGCCTCCAGATTGGTGCGCTCCTGGCGCGTCGCGGCGCGCTCATAGAGAAAGACGGGTATATTGAGGTCCCGGCCGATCCGCGACCCGACCTGTCTCGCCAAGACCACGCACTCGTCCATGGTGACACCACGAATCGGAATAAAGGGCACGACATCGGTGGCGCCGATGCGCGGATGGGCTCCCTGATGGACCCGCAGATCGATTCGTTCACTGGCCACGCGCGCGCAGCGGACGGCGGCCTCGCCGACCGCCTCCGGCTCACCGGCCAGCGTGATCACCGCCCGATGGTGGTCGGAATCCATCTCCTGATCGAGCACGAGAACCCCGGACACCGCCCGTGCAGCCGCCACAATGGCCGCCACCGTGTCGGGATTCCGGCCCTCACTGAAATTCGGCACGCACTCCACGATGCGGTTCATCGCACACCCTCGAAGAAGGTTGAGGCTGAGGTTAAGGGAAGACCTGATTTGGATTTACCTAAACCTGAGCCTTAACCTCAACCTTTCTTGTACACAATCTGCCCTCTCTTGATCACTCCCCAACAATGATTCATGCCGAAGTAGTAGGGAATTTCGCGATAGTCGGTGAGGTCCATGATCGCCACGTCCGCCTGCTTCCCGGCTTCAAGCGATCCGAGCCGATGACCTCGATCCAGCGCATAGGCCCCGTTGATCGTGGCCGCCGTCACGGCCTCGGCCGGCGTCATGCGCATCTGGGAACAAGCCAGTGACAGGATCATCTGCATGTTCGGGGTCGGCGAGCTGCCGGGGTTGAAGTTGGTGGCCAGGGCGACGGGCACCTGCCCATCGATCAATCGCCGGGCCGGCGCGAAAGTGCCGGATGCCAGATGCAACACGGAGCCCGGCAGCAGCGTGGCGATCATCTGCGATTTGGCCAGCGCCCGGATATCCGACGCGGACAGCCGATCCACATGGTCGGCAGAGACGGCGCCCAGTCCGGCCGCGAGGGTGGCCGCCCCGGTTCGGGCGAGCTGCTCGGCATGGATCTTGAGCTTCAAGCCTGACTCCAGCGCGCTGGCCAGGATGCGTCGGGTGTCGCCCAGCGAAAAAAATCCCCGGTCACAGAACACGTCCACGAATTCGGCTAAGCCCTTCCGCGCCACCGACGGAATGAGCCGCAGTCGGAACTCCGTCGTATAGGCAGATGGGCATGTCCGATACCGCGCCGGGATTGCATGAGCCAGCAGGGTCGGGACGACCTCGATAGGACTGGTGATCGCGGCGGTCCGGATGGCCCGGAGCATCTTCAACTCTTGAGCCACCTCCAGCCCGTAGCCGCTTTTCACCTCCACAGTCGTCGTGCCATGACGCACAAACTGAGGCAGGGCCTCCGTGAGCCGCCGGGCCAGCATGGCTTCCGTCATCCCACGCAGCCGCCGCGCGCTTGCCTGGATGCCGCCGCCGGCCTTGGCAATCCGCTGATAGGTCCGTCCCTGAATCCGCATGACATATTCATCCACGCGCGAGGCGGGATAGAGCGCGTGGGTATGGGAGTCCACAAAACCGGGCAAGACGACCCGCCCCTGCGCATCGAGGACCTCGGCCCGACGAGCCTCCGGCCGTCGGCGGACAGAGCCCTGCGGCCCCGCCGCGAGAATATCCCCCTCTTGCATGAGGACGGCGCCGTTCCTGATGAGACCGATGTCGCCCATCTCGGCCCCACGTCTCGGCCGACGGGGCCCTTTCAGCGTCAGGAGCTGTCCGCAATTGAGGACAAGCAGATGGTGCGTCGGCGACTTGGAAGGCACGTCACGTTCTCTGTGTGGTGATCGGAACGGCCGGGGCAGAGAGGCACGATTCACACCGCTACGACCGGCATAGGCCTACGGTATCGGTGAGACGGACTGGCGTCAAGCAGAATGGAAATTGTCGCCGGCAGAAGTCAGGCTTCTCCTTCAGCGGCGGAGTACCGGACGATCTCGATCTTGGAGAGCGTAGCCAGCAAGCGCACCGCATTGGGGACCATCGTCTGGATGGGCACATAGAGGAGCGACCGGCGAGCCTTCGCTCGCACCATGAGTTTCCGCACGTCGCTCACATCGTTGCGCCCCAACTCACGCCTTTCCCTCGAGAACACCGCCACCCGCTCACAGGGGGATTCGAGCAGCAGGCCGCGTTGTCGCCCGCTGAGCGCATCAATGATCGGCTCAAGTCTGGACTCATCGCCCCAGCCACTTCCCTGTCCGGCCAGCCGAGAGACCGCCTCATCAAACACGAGAGCATTCATACCCATACCACACCTCCTTTGTCAGTCGAAGGGTGCCGGCACCGGAACGGTGAAGTGGGAAAGAATCGTCTGGGAAGGACTGCGGAAGGGACATCGAGGCTTCGATTCCCTCTCGATAGGAAACTCGACAAGCCGGCACCAATTGAACACCAGATAGAGTGGCCTGTCAAGCTAAAATTACTATTAGTGGTGGTCAGACCAGACAGGAGCGTTCACCCTCAGAGGCAGGAACTCTGGGCTTTGTCTTCAGGAATAACACAAAGGCCGGTGGGGCGACATGCGCACCACCGGCCTTAAGGGCTCGATCCGATCGCTTTTCGTTGCTATCCGCTCGACTTCTTCACGAAGGCCTTATAGACGCGCTTGGCGCCGTTGGCATCCTCTTCCATTCCGACCATTTCATGCCCCGTCGTTTGGCACCAGGCCGGCATGTCCTTCTTAATGCCTTCATCATCCGAAATGACCTCGAGCACCTGCCCGGCCAAGAGCTCCTTGATCTTCTTCGAGGTCATGATGATCGGCATCGGGCAGAAGTACCCGAGCGTATCGAGTTTTACATCGGATTGGATCATCATCGCTCCGGGAAGGTTAAGGTTGAGGTCAAGGTCAAGGTCAAGGTCAAGTAAAGCGAACTCTTCTATTTCTTTTCAGACCTCAACCTTAGCCTTAACCTCAGCCTCTCTGCATTCAGATGAACAGATTCACGCTGCCCTGTCTGGCTTCATTGAGATAGGTCGAGACGCCGGCGAGTTGATCAATCCCGCCGACGAGCGTGTCTTTGGTCACGCCAAGAAGCCCCATGGTCGTTGTGCAAGCGATCATCCGGACTCCTAAGTCTTGAGCCGTTTCAATAAGTTCGGGGATCCCCGGCATTTTATTTTGTGCCATGACTTTCTTCATCATCCAGGCGCCCAGTCCCCCGAAATTGAAGCGGGACAGGGGCAGACTCCCGGCCCCGCCACGATTCAGCTTGCCGAACATCCGTCGCATCCAATCTTTGGCACTGGTCGCCGCACCCGGCTGCCTGAGCGCGTTCAACCCCCAGAAGGTAAAGAACATGGTGACCGGCATCCCCATGGCGGCCGCACCCGTCGCGATGATGAAGGCGGCCATCACTCGATCCATGTCGCCGCTCAACACGACGATCGTCACCCGCTCCGGTTTTGATGCGCGCAATCCCGACAGGGCAGCGGCGGGTTCCAATTGGGTGGTCGTCATGGTGTCACCTCTGAATCCAGGGTGTGGGGGCTATCTGGTTCGTCTGGTTCGTGTGGTTTGTCTCGTTGATAGGGTTTCGTGAGTCCGTGCGGCTTTCTGGATTCAACCAGACGAACCAGATGAACTAGATAGACCAGACAAACCAGCCAGTTTTGACTATATTCTCCGGCTGTTTTTGTTGTCAAGGCGGACGACCAGGCATCGGACAGGCTTGAGGCATGAGGTTGGAGGTCTGATAGCCTCAATCCTCACCCTCGCCCCTCCGTCTTGGCATCACCCAGAAGTCCGATGGCCCGACGGAGTTGGTTTCTGGTGCCGAGGAGTACGACGATATCGCCGACATCCAATTTGGTCGAGGCCGGCGGATTCGACTCCGTGACACCCTCTCGGGTCCAGGCGATGATGGAGGCGCCGGTTCGCGGACGAATCGACAACTGCTCGATGCTCTTCCCCCATGCCGGCGAGTCGGCCTCGATACGCCACGTTTCCACCTCGACATCCGACAGCGTCCCTCCCCGGAGGTGATGGGCCAACTCCGGAAGGGAGCCGCGCCGCAGCAGGGCGTAGCCCTCGCGCCGCACCTGCTCGGCCTTTCGCAAGATAAACTCCTGCGGCAGGCGATAGGTGCGCAGCACCAGCGTAAATATCTCGATGGACGTTTCAAATTCCTCCGGAACGACCTCGTCGGCACCGAGCTGATGCAGCTCCTCCAGCTCTCGCAGGTAGCGGGTGCGCACCACGATGTGCAAGGCAGGATTGAGGGTCTTCGCGATCTGCACCGCCCGCCTCGCGGAAAACGGATCGGAGATGGCCAGCACACACACGCGGGCCTCTTCGATGCGGACGTGGCGGAGCACGCTGGGGTTCGTCGCATCTCCGTAGTAGATCGGCACGCCGCTTTGAGAGGCCCGGCGGACCCCTTCGCCGTCCAGATCCAACACCACGAAGGGGATCTCCGTGTCTTGCAACACACGAGAGAGATTCTGCCCGTTCAAGCCATAGCCCACGACCACGACATGGTCCTTGATCTTCAGGTGACGCCCGACGGTCTCAGCCAGGTGCGCCGTCGTCTGATCGGGGAGCCAATGACGAAGGCGCTGCAGCGCTTCCGTGCGTCGGGCGAGCTTGGGGGCCCACTGCATGAGAAAGGGCGTAATGCCCATTGTAAGGACCGCCACCGCGAGAAAGACCTGATAGAACTCGTCCGTCAGAAGCCGGTGCGTCAGGCCTTCCTGTGCCAGAATGAAGCCAAACTCCCCGACCTGCGCCAGCGCGAATCCGGCCAGGATGGCGGCGCGCGGGGGGTATCCCATCGCGATCACTGAGGCGGCCCCCGTGACGAACTTACCCAGGAGCACCGCCGCGACGGCGGCGAAAATCAAGATCGGATGCGCGAAGAGAATCCGGACATCCAGCAGCATGCCGATGGAAATGAAAAAGAGGCTGTTGAAGCTGTCCCGGAAGGGCAGCACTTCCGCCATGGCCTGATGGCTGTACTCGGATTCCGATATCACCAGGCCGGCGATAAAGGCGCCGAGCGCCAGGGAGAGACCGGACAGGGAGGTGAGCCAGGCGATGCCAAGACAGAGGACGATGATCGTGAGCAGGAACAGCTCCCGACTCCGACTCTTCACGATGTGCTCAAGCAGCTTGGGGACCAGCAACCAGGCGGCGGCCATGATGACAGCGACAAGGGCGGCGGACTTGAGCAGCACGAGCGGCACATCCCGCATCCCGTAGGCTCCGGGATCGGCCAGTACCGGGACCAGCAACATCATCGGCACCACGGCCAGGTCCTGAAAGACCAGGATGCCGATGGTGGGCCGACCGTACATCGACTCGCTTTCTCCGCGATCGGCGAGAGCCTTGAGCACGATCGCCGTGCTGCTGAGCGACGCGAGACAGCCCCAAAACAAC
>JACRLS010000276.1 GCA_016235225.1 Nitrospirota bacterium
ACGATGACCATCTCATCGTATTCGAACGGGAACAGGGCGCCGTTTAGCAGCGTGCCGATGTTCTGCCGGTACCCCTGCGTCATGAAGCGCAGCATCTTCTCCACACGCTCCGGGGTCCGAACCAGACCATTCCGGCGGGGATTCTCCCCGATCAACACCAGAAGCCGCCCGACCACCTCGCGCAACTCTGTCGCTCTGGTGTTGTCGGCATCACCTCGCTGCTGCAGGCTCCGCTTCATGGTCGATCGCTTTCCCTTCTTCATCAGGCACCGGCGCTCCCCGCCGCGAGGGCCAGTCCGTCGTACTCGAAGTAATTGTCACGCGTCTCGATGAGCCCGATCTTCTCCAGACGGCCGATGGGAATCCGCGAGACCAAGAGATCCCAGACGAGCAGAACAAGATTCTCCCCGGTCGTGGTCCGGCCCGCAAACCCGGCGTCATGGTTCAAATCCCGGTGGTCGAACCGTTGGAGGACGATCTCGTGAACCAGGCGATCCAACGCTTCCGTATCGGTGGCCTGACCGGTAGCAGAGTCAATGGGCCCCCGGACGGTCACGTACAGCACGTAGTTGTGCCCGTGGCCGTTGGGCTTATTGCATTTGCCGAAGATGCGGCGATTGTCCTCAGTCGAGAGCCCATCGCAGTGGAGGCGATGGGCCGCCGAGAACCTATACCGGCGCGTGACGCTGGCGTCATTCATGAGAAATTTCAGGACTGAGCGGTCTCAGCCAGGGGCCATCAGCTTGGAATGAAAAGGCCGGAATCGCATTCTCTACAGAAAAGCAACTCCGGCCGATTCCGCTGTTCGATTCACGCTGACGACTGAACGCTGATGATTACTCGTTACGCGCTGAACGAACTGCCGCAGCCGCACGTCGTCTTCGCCTGGGGATTCTTGATGGCGAAGCCGGAGCCCTGCAGGCTGTCCACGTAGTCGACCTCGGTGCCCTGCAGCAACGGCGCGCTCTGGGGATCCATGATCACCTTCACGGCTCCCTTTTCGATGATCGTATCGTCGTCGCTGATCTTGGACTCAAAGGCCATCCCGTACTGATAGCCATGGCAGCCGCCGCCCCGGACATAAATCCGCAGGCCGACCGCATCCTGCTCCTCTTTGATCAACTCTTGAATCTTCGTTTCCGCCATCGGCGTAATCGTGATCATGGGCTCCTCCTCTTCACGGACCATTGACGGTGTTCGTGTCTTGCCTCTCTTCGACGGTCATTCTTGTGTCCGGGACGCGGGAACCGCCGCCTCAGACCTTGGAGCGTTCCCAGGCGATTCCCATTTCTTTTCCGGCACCCGGACCACCACATCGCCCAGAATGCGCGCCTGGCAGCCCAACCGGTGCCTCGATTCCGACAGGGCTTCACGATCCAGGAGATCCTGCTCGTCGAAGTCGATCTCCGAGAGCTGCTCCCCGCCGCGCTGCACCTCCACACGACAGGTGGTGCAGGAAGCGTTGCCGCCGCAATCGTGATTCAGCGGAAACCCGAGCACGGTCGCCGCTTCCAGCAGAGACAGATTGGCCTCCACTTCGCCGCTCTTGCCCTCCGGGTGAAGAAATGTGACCTTCGGCATCACTACCCCGACCAAATTGGTCATTCGTCATCGGTCATTGGTCGATCGTGAGAGCGTCACTCTCACCGGTACCCGTTCTTTCCAACAATGACTAATGACCAATGACTGTTGACGCGGCCCCCTGTACTGCCGGGGCCGGCTCATAGGGGCAGCGCTTGCGCGCGATATGCTCGTCGAACTCTTGCTTGAACAATTTCACGCTGCTCTGGACCAAGACCGCCGCCCCGGTCACCAGCGTGCAATAGCCCGTGCCTTTCACAAAGCCGCAGAGCTGGAGCAGCGAATCCATGTCCTTCTGCGTCCCTTCGCCACGCTCAATCTTCTCCATGAGCGTGGCCAGATTGATGGTGCCCATCCGGCAGGGCGGGCACTGCCCGCAACTCTCACCCTTGAAAAAATTCGAGAACTTGAGCGTCTGGGCGACCATACAGGTGGCGTCATCCACCACGATCACCCCCGCCGAACCCAGCCCCGTCCCCGCCTTCTTGAGCGAGTCGAAATCCATCGCAAGATCCAGTTGATCGGCCGTGACCATCGAGAAGGCCGGTCCGCCGGGGAACACGGCCTTCACCTTCCGGCCGTTCGGAACGCCCCCGCCGTACTGCTCGATCAACACCCGGAGGGGACTGCCCAGCGGCAACTCATAGACCCCGGGTTTGTTGACGGCGCCGCTCAAGGAAAAGAGCATGGTACCTGGACATTTCTCCGTGCCGACTTCGGTGAACCACCCCGCGCCGCGCCGGATGATTTGCGGAATATTGCAGAGCGTTTCGACATTGTTCACCAGCGTCGGTTTCCCGTACAGTCCGAAATCGGTCGGATAGAACGGTGGCTTCTGCCTGGGCATAGCCGGTCGCCCCTGCATGGACTCGAGCATCGCCGTTTCTTCGCCCGCGACATAACTCCCCTGCCCGGAGAAGATCTCAATCTCAAGATCCAGCCCGCTTCCCATGATATTCTTGCCGATCAATCCCTTGGCCTTGGCTTGCGCCATGGCCTGCTCCAGATTCTTGTGCTCTTCCTCATACTCGTGATTCAGGTAGATGAACGCGGCCTTCGCGTTGACAGTGTGGGCGGCGATCAAACAGCCTTCCAACAACTGATGCGGCCGATGCTTGACGAGGTAGCGATCTTTGAACGTGCCCGGCTCATGTTCCCCGGCATTACAGACAAAATAGCGATCCTTGACCCGGTGGTTCAGCACCTTCTCCCATTTGATTCCCGTCGGGAACCCGGCGCCCCCCCGCCCCCGCAGACCCGCCTTCTTAATCTCGCCCACCACGTCATCGCGGCTCATGTCTTGCACACAGCGACGCCACGCCTCATATCCACCGGCCCGCTCATAGGCGGCAAGATCGGTCGCCGAGCCCTCGATGGGATGCAGCACGCGAGGTTGGGTCACAGCCGCTACTCACTCCTCTAAAAAGAGATACCACAGAGAGACACCAGCAAGTGGTGGACTCCGAATTGATCACTATACGGGGGCCTCCCCCCAGCCGTCAAGGTTCTAGAGGGCAATTAGGTCACAATCTCAACGACTTAGGGCTACAGACCTATGGAATTCGAATTGCGCTAGGGCTTTCAGGGGGTACGAGTTGTGCCGGGGATCAAGGATCGGCGGAATTCAGGACGATCCGGAATTCCGCCGATCGAGTCACGTCGGTTATTTGACCGGCAGGTGGCTCCCGGCACTCATGAAGAACAGCATGGGGATCGAGAGCATGAAATTGGTCCTCGACGCCATTAAGGCCTTCCGGCCCAAGGCCGCCACTTCGTCGGCCACTTCCCTGGATGGCGGCTTGCCGGTTTCGGCGGATTCCTTGGTGACGGCGATGATGCGCCGCTGGCTCGGCCAGATAATCGCGTGCACGTTGACCATCATGATGATGCCTAACAGCCCGCCGAGCCAGACCGCTTTATCGCCGGTCCCCTTCGGTGAAGGATGCAGCATCAGGATCAAGACGACCCCGGCCAGCACCGTGACGGTGGCCCCGTGCCGGAACCACCACAGGGCGTTCGGCATCAAGCGGGGAATCACCACGCCCTTCTGTCCCGCATCGAGCGACTTCAGGAACCCGGCATTGATCAGATTGAAGAAATAGAGCAGCCCGATCCAGGTGATGCCGGCCAGAAAGTGCGTCCAGCGAAAAATCTGTTCCACCCAGGACCCGCCCTCAGGCATGCCCACCATCATGACCCAGGCGACGGCAAGAACGGCGGTCAAGCCGAAGCCGACTATCAACGTTTTATAGGGATCTTCCAGGAATTTCATCGTGTCACCTTGTAAGGGTTGACTGCATCAGCCCGACGCGCGGGGGGCGAAATCTGCTCTCGTCAGACTCAGCTCTGCTCTGCTGGGCGACAGTCTGTACCGTAGCCCCACGAACATTGTCAAGCTTCGCCTGCTCATGAATCCAGGATCCGGTCCACCGTCGTGCAAAGTTCGCGCACGCTCGATAATCTTGTCGACCCCGCCGCGTGCCAGTCGCACCGGCACACCGACGAACAGACCGGAGATGCCGTACTCGCCTTGGCACAGAGCTGAGCAGGGCAACACCCGCCGCTGGTCCTTGAGAATCGCTTCTACCATTTCAACGGCGGCGGCCGACGGCGCATAAAAGGCGCTGCCTGCCTTCAGCAGATTCACGATCTCGGCCCCGCCGTTGCGCGTCCGTAGGACGAGCGCCTCCATCTTGTCTTTTGGCATCCACTCGCTGAGCGGACGCCCGGCCACCGTCGTATGGCGGAGCAGGGGCACCATGGTATCGCCATGGCCGCCCAACACCATCGCCTGGACTTCAGCCACGGACACGCCCAATTCCGAAGCGATGAAGGACCGCATCCGCGCCGCATCGAGCACCCCGGCCATGCCGACGATCCGCTCACTCGGAAGCCGGCTGACCCGAAGGGCCACATGGGCCATGGCATCCAACGGATTGGTGACCATCAAGAGGATGGCCTCGGGTGATCGCGCCACGATCTGCTCGACGACGCTCTTGATGATCCTCGTGTTTGTGGCGAGCAACTCATCCCGACTCATGCCCGGTTTGCGGGCTACCCCGGAGGTAATCACCGCCATCGCGGAGCCGGCGGTCTCATCATAGCCGTTCGCGCCGATGATCCGGCTCCGGTATCCGCAGATGGCGCCGGCCTGGGTCAAATCCAGCGCTTTCCCCTGTGGAACTCCTTCAACGATGTCGACCAGCACCACGTCGTAGCAACTGGTCTCCGCCAGTCGCTGCGCCACCGTCCCGCCCACGTTCCCTGCCCCGACGACCGTCACTTTCAATCGCGCCATGCTCCCCCCGAAAATTTCGTGATTTCGTGAGTTGGTGATTTGGTGATCGGCCTTCTCAAAAGTCTCCTGCTCACAACTTCACCAACCCACCAGATCACCAAATTCATCACCTTTCCTCATGTCCCGCCCAGCCCGCGACTTTGAAATTGATCGTGCAGACGAAGTTCTCGCCGTCGTAAAAATTCACTTTGATTTTCTTCTTCCCGTAGGTCGAGGCCAGAAAGTCCTCGGGATGGTCGACGAGCTCCTGATAGCCGCCCGGCGGGTATTCGCCCAGCTCGGTAAAGATCACGATCATCCCCGTTTTGACTTCCTGGAGAATCTTGGCCGAGCAGCGGGGAAAGACCTCCCAGAACTTGGCATCGATTTCCTCCCGGGTCGGCTCCCGTCGGTCTTCGCCCGGCACCAGCGGATTGGCGAATTTCGCCAACCGCCGCACATAGGGGTACTGCTGGCCGGTAAACAACTTATACAGCCACGTGGGCACGGTGCGTTCGGTCATAAAAGAGCTTATGGCTTATGGCTTATGGCGAATAGCACATGGTCCGGACAACAAACTGTTTCTCGTGAAGCGTCTTTTCCCTTTGGGACCGCCAGCTCCGTCTCTGTTTCTCTGCGATGTGCCATAAGCCATACGCCATTAGCTCCTCGTCAATTGTTGGTACACCCGCGGCAGGCGTTCCGGCAGTTCCCGGGCATCGTCAACCACCAACGAATGAACGTCCCCATACATCCGTTTGACATAGGCGTCCGCCGCTTGGTCCACGGTGATGCAAAAGGGGTGAATGCCCTTCGTCCGGGCTTCCCGCAGGGCGATTTTCGTATCTTCCAGCGAGTACTCGTCGGCGTACCCGTCGTCCAACGGACGGCCGTCGCTGATCAACATCAACACCTTGTTCTTGGCGCTCCGGGCCAGGAGCTTTCGGGCTGCATGGCGGATCGCCGCCCCATCACGATTCTGATGCAGCGGGCTCGCCGCACCCAGTCGCGCCGTCGCCCGGCCGCGCCCCGCCTCGTCGAACTCCTTGAACACCAGAAAGTCGACGCGCGACCGGCCTTGGCCCGAGCACCCGTACACCGCGTACTGATCGCCGAGCGCATCCAGCGCTTCGCAGAGCAGGACGAGTCCTTCTTTCTCGACATCGATCACGCGCCGGCCCTCGCCCTCGAGCTGCCGGCTCGTGGACCCGCTCAAGTCCACCAGAAACGCCACCGCCACATCGCGCTCCCGCTTTTCGCGGCGGACGTACACCTCATCGGTCGGCTCGGCGCCGGCCGCCAGGTCTGCGCGACGGCGCACGACCGCGTCCCAATCCAGACTATCGCCGTCGCTGGCGCCCCGAACCGTGCGGAGCCCCGGCGGCTTCATCCGCTCGAACGACCGCCGCAGCGTCCGGACCGCCGCCGCACCGTGTCGCATCAGCACTTCATCGGCAAAGTCCATCGCGTGCTCGACGGCGACCCGCTCAATCACCCGGCACCAGTCGGTCCGGTAGTCCTGGATCTGCCCGTCCCACTCATCGTAGGTCCAGATCCGCTCGCCGGGCGCGTCGGACGCGTGGACGGCTTGACGCGCATCCTCCAACGCCAGGAGTCGTTCGGACAGCGAATTGGGCTGAGCCTCGCTGGCCCCATCACGGCCGCCCTGTTCGAGTCCCTGGACATTCGCCTCCCGCCGACGCCCGGGCCGATCGCCGGCCCCGCCCGCCGCGGCAAGATCCCCTGAATTCCCGGCCTGGTCGTGGGAACCCGAGGACGAGCCGTTCACCGGCTGATCGGCAATCAAACTCGCATCCATCATGCCGCGGTGACTCCAATTGGTCAGCGGCCGATACTGATCGGTCAGACTCTCGGACGCCTGCGGCCCCGCGGTGGGCGTCTGCGCGTCAGACTCAGCCTGCCCCGCTTGCGCAGGCGCCGTCGAGGTCATGGCCTCGAGCTGAACATAGAGGCGATCCGCGAGGCGCACCGCCTCTTCCGCGGTCGCGTCGTCGCGAAAGATCGGCTGGCACTCGGCCCAGAGTCGCATGACGATCTCGCGAACGGCCTCGGGGATCGCGACGGTGGCCGGATCGGTCGTCGTGAGGAGCAAGAGACAATCGGCGACCAGTTCGCGCACGGTGAGCCCGTGGTTGAGCGTCCGGACGGTCACGGCGTCCTTGGCCAGCTGCGCGAGATCCTGTCCCAATCCCGGATATTCGGAACGAAGACGATGCTCCACCCGCGCGTCTTCCACCAACGTCCAGAGGTCCCTCACGAGCAGCGGCTGCGGATACAACTGAAACAGATCGGATAGGGTCGCCATCGGCGCCTGGAGCGCACGGCCATACCGTCGACGCACCACATCCATGAGATCCGCGAGCCGCCCCAACGAAATGCGATATGTGCCGTACTCCAAATGGCCGGCTTCATGCGCGGTCATCACGGTGTACAGGCGCAGATTGGCCTCGTATGTCGGCGCGCGGCGGATGATCGACGGCAGGAGGATCGTCCGCCCGTCGGCGCTGACCGACGCCCGGATGGGCCCGGCCTCCGAACCGACGGAGCCGGGCAGAGCCTGAAGAGCGACATCGGTCCCGCACAGAGCCTGGGCAAAGAGCTTCAAGTGGCGGGCCACCTGTCGCAGCGCCACGCCGTTCAGCGCCTGCTCCAACGAGGCCAGGGCCTTGCGGGTTTCCATGGCGAAATAGGCCCGCACGCCTTCGACGCTGTACCCCATGACCTCCATCGCCCCCTTGAACCAGTCGTCAAACCTGGCTAGGAGATCCGCTCCCTCACCCAAGAGGTTCAAGACTTCGGGGACGCGCCGGAAGTAGGCCAGCGCCGCCTCCGCGTCCCGCTCCGCCACCAGTCCCCCATACTGCACGACTCGCCGGCGCCATGACGCGTCCGGAATGGCCCGCAACAGACGAGGGGCCTCCGCCATCCAAGCGACGGCCTGCTGCGGAGACCCTGTGGTCAAGAGCGCGCCGAGATCGATCGTCGCCGCTCGGAGAGGCGCGCCCTCAATGTCGCCAAGAATCGCCGGGCTTCGTCGGAAGAATTCCAGCGTGGCCAGATAGTCCGGTTTTCCCAGGCTATTCTGCGTGAGGAGCCCCATGCCGAACCTGACCCAGGCACGGAGACTCTCCCACGGCAAGAGACCGACGACGGCCGGGCTTTGCCGGAGAAATTCCACGGCCACCACATAATCCACCCTGGCCAGCTCCTCACCGAGCCCCCCCCAGGCCCCGAGGTCAGCGGCGGGCACCACGCGCAGCAGCTCCGGGGCATTGCGCACCATTTCGAGCGCCACGTTCGCATCCTGCTCGGCCATATCTTGCGCCGCGCGAAGCACCGGCAGGCGCGACTCCGTCGGGAGCAGTCCCAGAAGCAGGGGACTTTCCCGAAGATATCGGATCGCCGTAGCACCCGACGAGAGAGCCAGCGCAATCGCCAGATCCAGCCAGGGCACGACCAGCTCGAGTCCGACGCGGCGCTCCAGATCGGGTAGGGCGCTCACGGCTTCTCGCACGACTTTGGCGGAGACGCCCTCGAGCTCAACCAAGAATTCCGTGACCGTCTCCCGGCGCCCGAGCTGGGCCAGACCGGACGTCAACCGTTCCGCGGCCGCCGGCCCAAGCGGGGCCAAGAGGACAGCGAGAGGATCAGAAGGCTGTTGGTCTTGAGGGGTCTGGGTCATTTTGAAAATGATACCAGGATGTTCACAAATCCCAACATTTCACCCGCCCGACCCCGGCGGCTATTTCACCCGCTCGCCCTGAGTCTGCCAGGACAGCCTCTTCGCCCAGGGACGCGCCTTTCCGCCGGCAAGGCCGCAGCAAGCGAGAATCTCAACTCTGAACGATGAACGCGGAAGGCTGAGGGCCACGTCTTCGTTCATAGATCATCGTTCAACGTTCAACGTTCAGCGTTTTCCGGCTGGGGGGCTTTTTCAACATCCTGCTAAAGTGGCCGGATTGTAAAGGAGCCCTCAGTGCTTGTAAACTGGGGGCGCGCCGTCGATGAGTGCGCAACGCCTTGCAGCGACAAGGGAAACGAATGGGCCTACCGGCATGACGAAGCCCCTGTGAGGACGACACTCTGAATCCCGCCAACACGACTCAGCCCGAGACGCACCAGTCGGTCAGCCCGCCTAAAACGGCCCCCCTTCGTGGCTTTTGGTATGCGGCCCTCCTTTCGAAGGACCTCCGTCAGGGACGGATGCAGGCCCAGACGCTCATGGGTCTCCCCTTGGTGATCTGTCGGGACTATCACGGACGGGTGGCCGCACTCCGGGACATCTGTCCGCACCGGGGCATGCCGCTCTCGTTCGGCTGCTTCGACGGAGCGCGCATCGCGTGCGGCTATCACGGCTGGGAATTCAACTTAGACGGCCGCTGCCGACGGATCCCCGCGCTCGTGGACGGATCGCCGGGTCAGACGGAGAAAATCGGCGTCCAGAGCTACGCTTGCCGGGAGCAGGATGGCTACGTCTGGGTCTACATCCCCGAGCAGCGGGATACGCGGGAGCCGCTTCCAGACGTTCCGCGCTTACCCGTGCTCTCTGACTCCTATACGCTGTTTCATACCTCCGTGAAGCTGTCCAGTACCCTGGATAATGCGCTCCTCGGTCTTATTGATCCCGCTCACGGCCCCTATGTGCACCAGAACATCTACTGGCGCAATCGCCATACCATCAGGGAGAAGTGCAAGGTCTATGAACCACTCCCCCTGGGGTTCCGGATGACCAGTCATGCCCCCTCCAGCAACAGCACGGTCTACCGGCTGTTGGGAGCCGGTGGCGGACCCGTCTCCGTGACCATCGACTTCCTGCTGCCCAATATCCGCATCGAAACCATCCAAGGCGGCCGCCTGTGGTTTCTCTCCCGAGCCATGATGACCCCGATCAGCGAGGATGAATGCCGGATGGACTTCTGCGCCGCCTGGAACTGCTTTCGTTGGGTGCCTTTTCTCAAACCGATCTTCGGAGTGATTGCGCGATCGTTCCTTCGTCAGGATAAGCAGGCCATGGACCGGCAATCGGTTGGACTCCGCCAGAAGCCGCCGTTGATGATGCTGGGCGACGCCGACATGCCGGCTCTGTGGTATTTCAAGCTCAAGGCCGCCTATCTGGCCGCCCGGCAGAACGGCGGGCACCTGGACCATCCGTTAAAAGTACCGGTGACGCTGCGATGGAGAACGTGAACCGGAAGAGTCGGACCTCAGGGAAGACGTGCGAGACAGGCGAGAAAAGCGAGACGAGTCCGAAACCTCCTTTGCGCGAGTCGCGCCTTTCCAGCTCGTCTCGCGAGTCTCGCAGAAAAGCCAGAGGCGCTTCACCCGCGACTTCGCAGCCACTCTCCCCCCGTATCAGATGCCGTAACCGGAGGAAACAATGGGTGAGCCGAGCCAAGAAAGCCTCGACAAGATGTGGAAGTACGTGAAGGGGTTTGCCGAGAAGAGCGGCACGACCCTGCATCCCAACCCGGCCGTGACCGAAGCCGTGGTCAAAGGATTGGCCGCCCATGTGGATGAGCTCGGCAAGCCACTCTGTCCCTGCAACTTCTACCAGGACAAGCAAGCCGAAGCGAAGCTCCGCCGGTGGATCTGTGCCTGCGACGAAATGCAGATATATAAGTATTGTCACTGCCTGCTGTTCGTGCGGGAAGACGGGATGCCGATTACGGAGTACCTGCCGGAGGACCACGAAGGCCGGCAGTCCTATGGACTAGTCCCCGATCCGACGCCGCAGAAGGGTCGGGCGCTGAAACACAAGGCGCCGGAACCATCTTCTGTCGCGTCGAAGAATTCGTCGACG
>JACRLS010000277.1 GCA_016235225.1 Nitrospirota bacterium
ATTGCAAGACCTGACCCCGCCCTTTGTGACCTTCTACTCTTATGGGCGACTCGGCGGCGCGTGAAGGCTTCCGGCCACTGTCAGGCCCGAACGTGTGCTTTGAAGAACGCGGCAATCTCGGACTTTCCGATCTTTCCCTGCGCAGCATCGAGCACCAGTGATTCGAAAGCGGATTCGTCAGCGTCCAAAGTCAATCCGTTCAGCTTCAGGAAGACGAAGGCGGCCATTGTTCCCGTTCGTTTATTCCCGTCAATGAATGGGTGATTCTGGACGAGGTGGTAGAGGTAGGCTGCTGCCATCTCGTAGAGGTCGCTGTGGAGATAGCTGTCACCGAAACCAGCCTCCGGCATGCCCAGTGCAGACTGCAAGAGTGCCACGTCTCGGATGCCGAGACTCCCTCCGTACCGTTCGATTTGATTGGCGTGAATCTCAATGACCTCATCCGCCGAAAGGAAACGCGGGGCCTTCATGTGTCACGCCAATCTCTTGAGCATCTTTCCGTATCGACGGTTCCCTTCCTCCAGCGCCGCGCGAAACTTCTTTTGACGTGCGCCATCTTGTGCTGGTGTCACGATGAGGCACCGGCCATCCGTCTTGATGCTCAGAGGAGTCTCCGCGTCGATATCCAGCAGATCGAGGACTCCCCGGTCGATCACCAGGGCCAGACTGTTGCCATGCTTGGTGAGTTTCTTGATCATCTCGCACCTCCCAGGTGGTACTACGATGTAGCACCACCATAGCACCACTGGATTGACCGATCAATCTTTTCGGCGGAGGCGAAGCAAGAGGCGGGGCAAGGAGGAGCCGGAAGCGCTAAGAGGGATAGGCCTCGGTTTCGGGGCAGTCGATGACGTAGTGCGGTCTGGCCGCTGGACCCATGGGGGGCTGTTTGAGGTGGCAGGGAGGGATGTCCGCTTGCAGTCGCTTCAGGAGCGAAAGCACCTTCATGGTGGGCGGCACATCGCACACCCAGACGTGCATGCCGGATTCGAGTTCGTTCACATGCCGTTGCACGTGAAATCCCGGGTGTTCCATGAAATAGGCTGACAGAAATCCGGTGATGGCCTGGACGACCCAGGGGTGCGCGGTGGCATACCGGTAGCTGACCCGCAGCTCGACCACCTGCATCAGATGTTCAGCATCCATCTCGGTCCTCGTCTGCCTGTGACGAACGCACTGTAACAAGTCCTATAGAGCCTGTTGCGCAAACCCTCTTTCTACTGCGGCGAACGATCCGCGGCCATCTGCGTCGTTCTCGGCCCGAAAAAATCCTCAATGTATTCATCACCCGTTGCATCGAGCGGAGCAACGGGTCCCCGATACACCTCCGGTTTTTTCGGGCCTGCGGCCTTGCATCTCGTCACGCCTCATTCGCCTCGTGACGAAAAGGGTTTGTGCAAGAGGCTCTGTACGATTGGAAATGTCGAAATTCTCACCGTGTGGTGGGTGAGGCGGCCCCGGATGTCTCCTCAGGGAAGGGTGACTGGACAGGGGACGGAAAGTGAGGGAGTATGCGGGTCAGGAGGCCACCGCATGGCATTGACCGCGTACAACCACGTTTCTCTTCCGTCTTTCATGTACGGCACGGCGTGGAAAAAGGAGGCCACGGCGCACCTGGTGCAACTCGCCGTGACATCCGGCTTCACGGCCATCGACACGGCCAATCAACTGATCCATTACCAGGAAGCCCTGGTGGGGGACGCGCTGCAGGCCCTTGCCGCGCAGGGGATCGCGCGCGACCGGCTGTTTCTTCAAACCAAGTTTACGCCGGCGAACGGCCAGGACCATCGCACCCCCTACGATGCGTCGGCCGATCTCACCACCCAAGTCAGGCAGTCCTTTGACAGCTCATTGGCGCATCTCCACACGGACTATGTGGACTCCTATGTCCTTCACGGACCCTCTTCGCGCTCTCACTTGGGGGCTGAGGACTGGGAGGTCTGGGCGGCGATCGAAGGGCTCTATCAATCCGGGAAAACCAAAATGATCGGCATCAGCAATGTCTCGGCCGGACAACTCACCCAGCTCTGCGACCGGGCGCGCGTGAAGCCCATGGTCGTACAAAATCGCTGTTATGCCGCCTTCGGATGGGACAAGGAGGTACGGGAGATCTGCCGAACCCATGGCATCATCTATCAGGGGTTCTCGCTCCTGACGGCCAATCGAGACGTGTTTGTCGATCCCGAGGTTCGGGCTATCGCCCAACGGTTCAAGACCGGCATCGCACAGGTGGTCTTTCGGTTTGCCATGCAGATCGGGATGCTCCCCTTGACCGGCACGACAAGCGCCCAGCATATGAAGGAAGACCTCCAGGCCGAAGCGTTCACGCTCTCACCCGAAGACATCCGGCGAATTGAGACGATCGGGATGTAGTCGATCCAGCCGCCCCGCGTAGGGCCGATCAGCTGATTTGGGCCGGCTCAGGTGCGAGTTCGAGTGATTCCACCATCAGCCGGGCTTCGTCCGACGCCGGCTCGCTTCCAAAGGGTTCTCTTCGAATCTCGTTCCCATTTCGGCCACGATAGACCAGCTCGTCTGTATCGAGATCGTATTCGGGGATCTCAGTGCTTTCCCACCGTTGCATGAAGTAGTGGGCATAGAGGGTATAGAGACCGTGGTCCTGGCGATTGTGGCGCAGGACATACTCCGGCATGGTCTGGACGTCCAGATCCGCATGGTAATGCTGGAGCCAGAGGTCGTCGCCGAGAATCATCATCTTAACGAGCGGGGGATCGGCGTAGAGCTTGAGCTTGACGGCCTTCCCGATGGCCTTCAGTCGCTTGAGCAGCTCGATGCTCTGCCGGACCTCTTCCCGAAAGGTCGCCGGCGTGATCTCCGGATGGCCGATGGCCTGGATGCGCGCGCTCACTTCCTGGCTGTAGGGGTTGACCAATAAAATATTCGCCCCCAGGCACTTTTCCAGCACCGTCGACAAGTCTCCGACGTGATCCACGAAGGTGCTATAGCCGCTTGAGCCGATGACCATGATCGTGCGGCCGGTGCCCTGCTCTTCCTTCAACGCCTTGATGCGGCTGTGCGCCCCCCGTGCGCGGCGCGGAAAAAACGAGACGAGGCCGGCGCCGGTCGCCACTTTGGCGAGGGCGCGGTCCTTGATGCTGCGATGGAGATAGTTGAGGCAGAGAATCAGGACGACGGCCGCCGTCATTTCCAGGGCGATGAGCGAGAGCTTGTCATGCTCAACCCGTGACCAGAACGACAGGAACTGCTTGGCGCCGACCGGGAGCAAGAGGGCAATGCCTCCGCTCAAGGCGACGATGACAATGTGATAGAGACTCCCTGTGGCGTCGTGAAGGAGTGCTCGGACGGTTGACCATACTGCGTGAAACAACGATACACCTCTTGTTGTGTTGTCAGAAACGATGCCGACGGTTGTGCCGGACTGGCGATGCGACCAGGAGCGTTCGGGAGTGGGCTCAGGGGCGTGCCTGACATCGGCGTGGGCATACAACAATCGCGTAAGACTTCACCGGTTTACCAGGGACTGCAGCCCCGCACACAGGAGGTCTTACGCGACTGTCGCCACCCTACCACGCTTGTGGGGGGTACGCAAGGATGTGAGCCCAAAGAGGATACGCCCTCCCTCGGCCCCGGAATACCTCAAGCCCGTTTCCGGATCGGCCGACACGTCTTGATAGGGGACGACGTCTATGACAAGCGATCCGATGCCGCCATGAACAAGCTCATCCTTCTCATTGCCATAATCAGCGCTGGCGCCTGGGGCTACCATTATCAGACCCATTCACGCTCCGCTCAGCCACAGGGAGGTGGGGGGAAAAGCGACTCATCAGTCGTACTTCAATTGCCTGGGCCCTGGGGAGAATCCCTGCAGTACGCCTACACGGCGGCCGTTCTCGCAAAGCTGCGCGAGTATCAAGTGGCCCAGGATCATTATCGGCTCGATGAGATGGGAGGAGACTTCGTGTTTGCTCGTCAGTTGCCCGAGTTGTTTCATCTAAAGGGCCGCTCAAGAGGAGAAATGGGCATGGTCTCCCAGGAGGTCGTACAGGCATGGGCGGGTGCATCGAATCCCCTGCCCTATCGGGGGTATTTCTTCGCGGACATTACCCACGGTATGAACGGTCTCCCGCTCGATCCTCACATCCAGTACGGGCTCTGCGCCTATCCGGCGCAGGCGGGCGTCAGCGGGTCGGTCGTGTTGCTGCTGTTGAATGATGAACGAACAGCCGGACCGATCAACGAAGATCGTCCGGTGACCGGCGGAACCTATACGCTCTGGGCTGCGCCCTCGGACCGCGTGAAAGGCCCAGTCACCCGCTGGCCCAGCGACGCCGACCTCCGCACCAACTTCGTCAGACTCAATCGCTCCATTGCCGAAGCCCAGCAGGCGATCAACGATCTCCACCAACGCTATCAGCACGGGGATGTGAAACCGCAAGACCTCGCACTGACCCGATAGCCTCGGTTATCCCAGCCGATACAACTGCCCGTACTTCTGTTCGACGTAGTCGAGGAAGGGCTGAGGGCTCAATGAGCCGCCGGTCACGCGTCGCACCAAATGCTCGACGGTGAAGGTGCGGCCCCAGCGATGGATCTTCTGGTTGAGCCACTTCGTGAGCACGGTGAGTTGGCCGGCGGCGATGTGGTCCTCAAGATTGAGGATCTCCAGCCGGGCCTGGTCGTAGAACTGCGCCGCGTAGAGGTTGCCCAAGGTGTAGGTGGGAAAGTATCCGATCGCGCCCATGGACCAGTGCACGTCCTGGAGCACGCCGGTGCTGTCGGTCTCCGGCACAATGCCCAGGTAGGTCCGCATCTTCTCATTCCAAGCCCCGGGGAGATCGGCGACGTCCATCCCGTCTTCGATGAGCGCGCGCTCAATCTCGTAACGGATCATGATATGCAGGTTGTAGGTCAGTTCGTCGGCTTCGACCCGGATCAGCGAGGGCTGCACGCGATTGATCGCGGCATGGAACTGCTCCAGGCTGACCCCCGGGAGTTGATGTGGAAACACCTGCTGCAGCATCGGGTAGAAGCATCGCCAAAAGGACAGGGAGCGGCCCACGCTGTTCTCCCACAGCCGCGACTGACTTTCATGGATGCCCAGTGAGAGCGAATCGCCCAGCGGCGTCCCGTATCGCTCCGGTTCCAGCCCCTGATCGTAGAGTCCGTGCCCGCCCTCATGGATGCAACTGAAGAGGCAGGACGGGAGGTCGGTCTCGAACACCCGAGTGGTCACGCGCACGTCGGTCGGATGAAACGACGTGGTAAAGGGATGGGCGGAGAGATCCAGGCGTCCGCGGGTAAAGTCATAGCCCATGGCGGTCAGCACCAGCTTGCCGAACTCCATCTGGCGGTCCGCCTCGTAGGTGCGATGGAGAAATGAGTCGTCGATGCGGATGGGCGAATCGAGCACGCGGCGCAGCAATGGGAGCAGTCCGGCTTTGAGCGCGGCGAACAGCGGCGTGATGTGCGCGACCGTCATCCCGGGCTCGTAGCTGTCCATCAGCGCGTCATAGGGGCTCGCCTGGTAGCCCACGTAGCCGGCTTCTTCTCGTTTCAGCGCGACGAGGGTGCGGAGGTTCGGGAGGAACTTCTTGAAGTCATTCTGGGCGCGCGCCTCGACCCAGACTTGTTGCGACAACGACGCTTCACGGGCGAGGCGCGTGACGAACTCCGAGGGGAGCTTGTTTGCGCGACTGTAATCCCGCCACACTTCACGCAAGAGAGCCCGCGAGGGCTCATCCCAGGGTTCGGCCCCGGTCTCGCGGGCCAGACCGCTCGTGGGGTCTACCCACTGGCCCAACCATCCCTTCACGTCAGGGGAGACCAGCTTGTCATGTGCCAAGCCCTCCAGGGTAGCCAGTTGGTCCGCACGCGCCTCACCGCCCCCTGCCGGCATATAGGTTTCCTGATCCCAGGAGAGCAGGGAGGCGGCGCTCTTGAGGTGTTGAATCTCAGTGAGGCGCGCGATGAGTGGGGCGAGGGTCTTCAGCGTTTTCATGGGTGTCGAATCTGCTATGATTCGGCGAGTCTACGGAGCGCAGAGCCGGTTTTCAACGCCTTTATCGTTCCACAGGGAGTGCAGCCGATGGATTTTCTGGTGGTTCCTGAAATCGAAGCCTACGCGGAGGCGCACTCGATGCCCGAATCGACGGTCTGTCGGGAGTTGAGAGACGAAACCTCTCGCACGATGGAGTGGCCGCAGATGGTGGTCGGACCATTGGAAGGCGCGTTTCTGAAGATGATGACCCAACTGGTCCGGGCCAGGACGGTCCTGGAACTCGGCATGTTCACCGGCTACAGCGCCCTCTGTTTTGCGGAGGTCTTGCCGGAAGACGGGCGAGTGATCACCTGCGAAGTGGATGCCGATTCGGCCGCCCTCGCGAGGCGCTATTTCGCCCGAAGTCCACACGGGAAGAAGATCGAGGTCCGCATGGGTCCGGCTCTGGAGACGCTCGCCGGTCTCTCCGGCCCCTTCGACCTCATCTTCATCGACGCCGACAAGGTCAACTATCCGCACTACTACGAACGGGCCCTCGACCTCATTGCCCCGACCGGCGTGATCCTGCTGGACAATGCGCTTCGAGACGGCGATGTGCTGAAGCATCCTGCTCCGGATCCGTCGACGGAGGCCATTCAGTCGCTGAATCGGAAGATTGCATCCGATTCGCGTGTGACCGCAACCCTGGTGACGGTTCGGGACGGGGTCATGGTGGCGCGGCCGAATACCAGACGCGGGTGAGGCTCTCCTCCGGGGGCTCCGAGCGGCCCGCACCCGGTGCTGTTGGTTCGTGAATGTTTGATGAGGCGGAATCCCGTGTTCGCCGTCGTCCTCGGCCAGGCGGCTCCTACCTTTAGTTCCCGCGATCTCCTCCGATAGGGCTCCAGGCCGCTCGACGGTCTCCCCGTGAGGCTGCATGTCCGCCGGTGTCGTCACGTCCCGATCCCTCGTTCCCTCAGACGTGAGCCACGCCTCTCAGTCCGGCGCCGAGTCCCTCTCCCGACTTCGCCTGTCGGCGGAGGTCCGGACGAAGGCGACGCTGAGCGTCAAGACCCGTGAAGGGGATACGGTCACACTCTCGGCGGGACGCGCCGCCCGCGCGGACCTCACCTCAATGGCGTATGATCGGACAGGTCGCCCGACGGCTCCAGATCTCTCGCTCCAACTGGCTTCGGCCCAACTCAATGAGGTGGAGGCGTTCGAGGCAGTCGTTGAGGGCGACCTGAATGAACAGGAGCGGAGGGATCTCGACGCGCTTTTGACCGGCATTGACGATGTGGCCGCCGCCTTTTTCAGCGGACAGATCGGAGATGCGGTCGCCCGTGCCTTCCAGATTCAAGACTTGGGGTCGCTCCAGAGCTTTCGGTTTGCCGCGAGCTATCGCATGCGCACGTTCGTGGAGCATGACTCCGCGAGCGATCTTGTGTCGTCTCAGAAGGCAGCGGTGTTCCCAGCCGACACGTCCACGTTGACGCAAGCGCTGGAGGACTTCTTTGCGTCCATTCTTCAGCAGCGGAAGCAAGAGCAGCCGCTCTCCTTGAAGGCCTTGTTGCCATCGCCAGCCTTCGAGGACCATGCGCCTGAGCCTGTCGACGTCATCGAGCCCGAGGAGATTGCTGTACAAACGCCGGGCCACGAAGGAGCGCCGTCGGCTCTGTCGGTGGAACATGTGGAGACGTCTATCGATGACCCGGCCTTTCAGGAATTCGATCCCGCGGTAGTGTCCAATCCTGCCATCGTCGAGCCTCCGAAGGGCGAAGAGCCGGCCGATCAAGAACCGCCTTCGGGGGCCACAGGTGACACAGCAGAATCCAAACGCGTCGTGGATTCCTCAGGCTCGGATCCCTTGGCGGCGTTTGCGCAGAAGATCCGCGCGCGCATCGACGCCTCCGGGCTCTCCTCCACGCGGCTCGGTCCCTACATTCCTTCCTTCGTGCATCGTCTCGTCGAGTATCGCATCAGTGTGCTGGTCTCAAGCCTCCTTCCCTAAATTCGCTTGACGGACTAGATCGGCCTTGGTAGGAGTCATACCCTCATGAGGTCCGGCCCCCATCTGCCTTCAGACCACCGGAGCGATCTTCCAGCCCTTGTGGCGCTGACCATGGCGGGGGTGCTGTGGGGCGGCTCGATCGTGTTTCAAAAGCTGGCGCTCGGGTCCTTTTCCGCCGTGGAGACGTCGGTGTTGCGCGGCCTCGGCGCGCTCGCGGTGCTGATTCCCCTCTGGTGGTGGCAGGAAGGCGGGCGGGTGCGGATCGGCCGCGAGGATTGGGGCATTTTCGTCCTGCTCGGCCTGGGCGTTCTGGGGAACCACCTACTCACCTTGTTCGGGCTGCGCTATATCGGGGCGGCGGCCGCCGGCGTGATCATCGGTGCCAGTCCCGCCATCACGGCCTTTCTTTCGTCCCTTATTCTCGCCGACGTGCCGTTCCGCGCAGTGGTCGGAGGCTGTGCCCTGTCGTTTGCCGGAGTGGCCCTGGTGTCGGGAGTGGGGGGGGACAGTCCCGCCGGTTCCCATCCGGTGCTCGGGGGCGCCCTCGTGCTGCTGGGCCTGGTGAGTTGGGCGCTCTACAGCATCGGCGGACGCCGCGTGATGGAGAAGCACTCGCCCTTGCTCGTGAACTGGACGACGCTCCTCATCTCGATCTTGCCGCAGATTCTCTTGCTTCCAACGGATCAGAAGTTATTTGCCGCCGGGGGGGGGACCGTGCCGACCTCCGGCTGGCTGGCGCTGGGCTATTTGATTCTTCTTGCCACCGCGCTGGGTCAGCAGGCCTGGCTCTACGGTGTGAAGGGGATCGGCCCGTCCCGCGCGGGTGTCTTTATCAATCTCATTCCGGTATCGGCGCTGCTTCTGTCTGCGCTCATTCTCGGTGAATCGATCGGGCCCAAAGAAGTGGCGGGCATGGTGCTCATCCTGGCGGGCGTCTGGATCGTCAACCGACAATCGGCCAGAGTGCAACCTACCTAAGCAGACTCGATCACCTCACCCGAGGTGCCCTTCTCCGCATCGACTCTTCTCCTGCCCGCGCGTCCTCAAGTGAGTTCTGTCTCTCTTGGCAGTAAACTTGCTTTCGTTTTCCCCGTCTCGGAAAGGTAGGGTATCACGATGCTGCGTGTACTGGTCACCGGAGGGGCAGGTTTTATTGGGTCTCACAGCGTTGAGGCTTTGCTGGCTGCCGGCCATGTCGTGCGAGTGCTTGACAATTTTTCCACAGGGCGTCGGCAGAATTTGCCCAGCGATTCCGAGTTACAAGTGTGCGAAGGGGATATTCGTGACACCCACGATGTGCGAGCCGCCATGGCAGATATCACCCATGTCCTGCATTTGGCGGCTCAGGTCTCGGTCCAGGCCTCGTTCGAGGATCCTTCGGGGTCATGCGCGAACAACATTCAGGGATTCGTGAATGTGCTCTCGATGGCGATGGAATGTGGCGTGAACCGCATGGTGTACGCCTCAAGCGCGGCTGTCTACGGCCGACCTGAGCGATTGCCGCTTTCCGAAGCCGCACCGCTCAGGCCGATTTCTCCCTACGGACTTGAGAAATTCGTGAATGAACAGTATGCCTCGTTTTTCGCCGGACATACGGACCTCTCCCTCCTCGGACTTCGGTATTTCAACGTGTACGGCCCGCGCCAGGATCCGGCGTCTCCCTATGCCGGTGTGATCAGCAAATTTGTGGACGCCATGCGTCATGATCGCCCGTTGCGTGTCTATGGGGACGGTCTTCAAACCAGAGATTTCGTGTATGTCGGCGATGTGGCCGCCGCCAATGTGTGCGCGCTCACGAGTCCACTGACCGGGGTCTGCAACATTGGGACAGGAGCCCCAGCGACCTTGCTCGATCTCATTGCCACGCTCTCAGACTGCCTCCAGAAAACACCTGTGGTGTCTTACGAACCGCCCATGTCGGGCGATATTCCGCATTCCCAAGCCTGCGTGGTCCGTCTTCATGAGTCGCTTGGCCTCGCAGAAATGACGTCGTTGTCCATGGGGTTGTTGGCCTTGTCCCTTCAGAAGACGCAGGGGAGTGCGGCCAGCCTTTCCAGTCGGTAAGGAATCACGCGCAGTGCGATCAGCATCACGGTTTGCCTGGGGCCTGTACTGAGCTCGACTAGCCCCCACGTCCCTCTCCGGACTCCCTCGTCCGAGTCATCTTTCTATTTGGCAGCCAATTTGCTTTCTCCACGGGGGATTTCCCTGAGGGAGGGGTCTGTCGTCATCACAGACGACACTGATCGGAAGGGGCCTCGCGGAGGATCGTGGCTTGTGTGGCGCACTGAGCGCGACTGGCACACGTGCCGGTTGTGTGAGAGTCGATAGGAAACTATTGCCTAGCGGCGGTCCACAAGCCGGCCACGAAGGACTGTGCCACGACCTTGACGTCAGGAGTTTGTCAATGAATCGTGCTGCGAGAGGTCAGGAACGGGCGGACTGGGTCGCACGCATGTGGGATTGTCTGCTGGCGGGTGGCCTGCTGAGTCTGGCGCTATCAGTCTCGGCGAGCCTGGCGAGTGATCCGGCAGTTCAGCCGACGGTCGCGTTCTACTACGGCGCGGAGCTCCCGGTCGATGAACTGCGGGCATTTGATGTCGTCGTGGTTGAGCCCGACCATGGATTCGATCCCACGACCTATCGCACGAGCACCAGTGAACTATTCGCCTATGTAAGCCTGGGGGAAGTGGAACCGAAGCGGCCGTATGGCAAGGACATGCCGCAAGCCTGGTTCAACGGCACGAATACGGCTTGGGGCGCGCATGTGGTCGATCAAACTCAACCGGAGTGGCCGGCCTTTGTCGTTGAGAGGATTGTGGCGCCGTTGTGGGCGCGCGGCTATCGCGGCTTGTTCCTCGACACCTTGGATTCCTATCAACTGGCGGTCGAGAAGCCTGAGGCCCGCCGCCTGCAAGAGCAGGGACTGGCCGCCGTCATTCGCGCCATCAAGAAAACCTATCCAGAATTGCGCCTGATCTTCAATCGAGGGTTTGAAATTCTCCCCGACGTGCATCGCGAGGCCTTCGCGGTGGCTGTGGAATCGCTCTATCAGGAATGGGATCAAGCGCAGAAACAGTATGGGGAGGTCAGTCAATCGGAGCGCGACTGGATTCTGGGGCAGCTCAAGACCGTCACGTCGCAGTATCACCTGCCCGTCATTGTGATCGATTACGTGCCGCCGGCGCAGCGCGACCTGGCCCGCCGGACGGCCAAGAAGGTCAAAGACCTCGGTTACATTCCATGGGTGAGCACGCCGGCACTCGACTATCTGGGCATCGGATCGATCGAGGTCATGCCCCGGAAAGTCCTGGTCCTCTACGATGGTCGTGTCGATCCTGATTTGAGGAAGGCCCCCGTCCATCGTTTTCTGGATTTTCCCCTGAATTACCTGGGGTACGTCCCAGACCACTGGGATGTGCAGAACGGTCTGCCGTCATTCCCGCTCGTAGGCCGGTATGCCGGTCTTGTGACGTGGTTTCGATCGGATACGACCGCCGTGAGCGGAGTCCTTCCACAGTGGCTTCAACTTCACGTGGAACAAGGCCTCCACCTGGCCATCCTCGATCACTTCGGGTTCGGGCCTGACAACGTACGGCTCAAGCCGTTTGCGCTCTTGCTGTCTGCCGTACACGGCGATCTGGTTCCAGTCACCGTTCAGTTCAAAGATTCTCGTGTCGGGTATGAAGTGGCTCCCTTACCGGATCCGGAGGCGTTTCTCCCAATCCGTGCGCTTAAGGGCCATGCGCTCTTGACGATTCAGCGACGCGCCGGAGAATTCCAAGATGCCGTTGCCGCCATGCCGTGGGGCGGCTATGCCCTCAGCCCGTACGTCGTGAGGGAACTGCTCACTCCAGATCAATTTCGATGGGTCATCGATCCCCTCCGGTTTCTTCAGGAGGCGCTGGCGCTTCCGCCTATGCCGGTTCCGGATACGACGACGGAGAATGGTCGGCGGCTTCTCTTGATCCACATCGACGGGGACGGATTTCCCAGCAAGGCCGAGTTCCCCGGTGCCCCCTTCTCGGGCGAGGTGGTCCTGAAAGAGATTCTCGAAAAGTACAAAGTGCCCACCACGGTGTCGGTCATCGAAGGGGAAGTGGCCGCGACCGGCAAATATCCCCAACTCGCCCCACAGCTCGAACGGATCGCACGCCGAATCTTTTCACTCCCGTTTGTCGAAATCGCGAGCCACTCGTATTCGCACCCATTCTTCTGGATGACTCAGAACCAGGACCCCAACAAGCCCGAGAGCGTGTCGCTCGCCATCCCTGGGTATCGATATTCAGCGGAGACCTTCGACCGCGAGATCGCGGGGTCGCTGGACTACATCAATCGCACGCTGGCTCCAGCTGGGAAACGGGCCGAAGTCTTTCTCTGGTCGGGCGACACCAATCCCCCGGAGGACGCGATCGCGAAGGCTTACGCGGCCCGGGTCTATAACTTCAACGGCGGTAAGACGCTTATGACACGGACCAATCCCTCCTTGACGGCTGTGGCGCCCCTTGGTCTGAAAAAGGGGGAGTTCTTTCAGGTGTTCGCGCCGAATCAAAACGAGAACGAGTACACCAATCTCTGGACGGGCCCGTTCTACGGATTTGAGCGCGTCATTGAAACGTTCGAGCTGACGGAGAAGCCCCGGCGCCTGAAGCCGATCAACATCTACTATCACTTTTACTCGGGGACGAAGAAGGCTTCCTTGCGGGCGCTACAGAAAGTCTATGACTGGGCGCTGGCCCAACTCGTCTCGCCGGTCTCCGTGTCCGACTACGCGAAGAAGGTGGTGGACTTTCAACACCTGGTCATTGCCCGCGACGAGCAGAGTTGAGCCGCGGCGTCGTCGGGTACGCGGACCACGAGGCGGACCGGTACATCCATGTGAGCGGCGAGGCGGAGGTCCAAGTGACGTTCACAAGTCGCCCGCCGGCGACACCCTATCTCCGTGAGGCCGATGCCCCCATCCGTGACTGGCGACGGGTCCAGGACCGCGTGGAATTCAGTTTTCGCGAATCGCGGCCGGTGCACTATGCGCTCGGCCACGCCGAACAATGCCAGGTGACTCAGGGGGCTGGTCAGCGAGCCGGCAGCGCGACACCATCGTCACCGGCAGCTCCTCGCCGAATGAAAGGGAATGGGGCTGGAACACTCACCATCTCATGCCGACCCTAAGCGCGCGACCGAGCGGGAACGGCTCTTGTCACCCTGGAGCATCCTGCTCCTCACGGGCTTCGTGCTGGGGTTGCTGGTCATCTTGTTCCCCCAGGAGTCGTTCCGGCGTGAGATTGCGAAGTCGGATCGGATGGATGCGGTGAGCCTGGCCTTTGCCCAGGCGCTGGTGAGCGCTCTGCCGGAGCATCAGGGGCTCCGGCTCGCGCTTGCGAAGCGGTATCTGGCAGTGGGGGAACCGGTCGCCGCTCGTCAGGCGATCGCGCCCGTGCTGACGAGCGGTGAGCCGGGGCTGATCGGGGAGGCGAAGCTGCTGTTGTTGCATGTGACGGAACGGGAAACCTATGCCTGGCCGGAAGGGAGTCCTGCCCGGATTGAAGGCCTGGCACGGTTGCGGACGCAATTAGCTGAGCTGTTTGCACGGTCGTGGACTGCCAAGCAGTGGGCGGAGTTGGGAGAACGGGCGTTGAAACTCGGGGAGCGACAGTACGCGATGACGGCCTATCAGCGGTTGGCGGGGATGCCCGGTGAGGAGGCCACGGCTTGGACGATCAAAGCCGCGGAGATGGCGCTGGCGCAGGGGGAGCATCGGCTGGCCTCCCGCCTTTATCTTGAGGCCTGTGACAGGGCGACGGCGCTCGAACAACGCCGCGCCGCGTTCCTGTATGGCCTGAAGGCTCTTCAGACCGGCAATCTGCTGGAGGAAGCCCTCCAGGCGGCCGAGGATCACATCGGCC
>JACRLS010000232.1 GCA_016235225.1 Nitrospirota bacterium
AGGAGACCGCACCGGAAGCTCGGTCAGGCGCTGGCTGCGTGCTTCTCCAGAATTCCGCTGACATCCTTCGGGTGGCGTGAGACATCCCATGCCCACTTGCCGAAGTCACCATGTTCATTGACGGCCCTGATCCATTCGGAAAGAAATTCGCGCTTTGTCTGATTCTCCTGCGAATCTTCACCTTTGATCTCCAGCGCCAGCATCCGGCCGTTCGTCAGGCGGATGAGAAAATCCGGCCGATATTTCCGCACCACGCCGTTGGAGACGTATGTCACGTCAAAGCCGAGGTGATCGTTCTTCACCCATGCGGCCACGCGAGACTCATGGTCCAAGATGAAGGCTTCCGTGGCCTCCCATGTGCTGTCATAGACGCACTCGTTGATGTGAGACTTCTTCGCTTTCTCGGACGGCTTGCGGGTAAACCATGTCCGCATGTCGCCGGTGGAGCGAAGCGGACGTTCCGTGTCGAATACCGGCGCCAGCGCCAGCGTGTTCTCGAAGCGAATGGCTTCCCACAGGTGCTGAACGATTTTGGTCATGTTGAGCGTCAGCAGAATGCGCCGTCGCAGTTCGTCGCGATTGAAGAGCGGCGGCGCAATCTCGATCTTGCCGGAGCTGATGTAGGACTCGACCAACCCGATCAGTTGAGCCAAGAGATATTCGCGACTGCCCTTCCAGGTCGGCCTCATGAGATCGAAAACATCGCGGGCCGCTTCGAACACGATCTTCTGCGTGCGGAACTTCTTGCCGAGTCCTTCCAAATCGATCTCGGTGACCCGAGTCACATCCGGCTTGCCCTCCACCACGGGGGCCATTTCGGCCAGCGTCGCTGTCTTCGCCGCGTCCAGTTCGAGTGATTTCACACGAGCCAAGTCCAGGGACAGGAGCGGCCGATAGTCGTGATCAATCCGAAGAATATTCGGCCAAGAAATCTCGAACTCTCTCTTGGCCTGGACTGGTTCGATGCGGGTCGGAGGCGGAAGAGGAGGCGGCGGCGGCCCGTCCCCGCCTTCGTGGGGGAGAAACGTGAACGGCACGCCGAAGATGTTGACATACTCAGGTTCGAACAAGCCGGTCGAGGGGGTGACCTCGTATGAGGTCCGGCGCAAGCCTCTCCCAACCACCTGCTCGCACAGAAGCTGACTGGAAAAGGCGCGTAGGCCCATGATGTGCGTCACGGTCTTGGCATCCCACCCCTCCGAGAGCATGCCCACTGAGATGACCTTTTGAATCTGCTCTCCCGGCTTCCCAACTTTGCCGACTGTGTCCACTTGTTGCCGGAGGAACTCCGCCTGGTCTTTTTTGGAAAGCTTCTTGGCTGGGGCTTCATCGCCTTCGTCCTCACCGCCTTTTCCGCCGGAAGGAGCAACGTCCGTCACCTCGTCGCGAGCCTCCGCCTTCTCCAGCACCTTCGAGTCAATGTGCAGGGTCTTCTCCGGCGCGTTCAATTCGTCGATCCGCACCTTCCCATGAGTGATGGCGTACTGCACGCGCGCGGCCGTCTCTGTGCGATTGGCGACCGTGATCATCACGGGAGGTGTCCCGGACCCGGCGGCTCGCCAGCGCGCCGCCGTCTCCAACCAGTCTTTGCCGAGCAGGTAATAGCCGTTCAACACGAGATCAGGCAGCGGTTCGTGCGGCTCCGCCTTCCGGTTGAGGTCCTCCTTGACCTCATCATCCATGTAGATGTGATACAGGCGGGACTTGTACTCCTTCGTCAGTGTTCCATCGTCTCGAATCACGATCCTCGGGGTCTTGACCAGGCCGGATTCAATCGCATCATTGAGCCCGAAATCACTCACGATCCAACTGAACAACGTCTCCTCACCGCTCAGCCTGCCGGTCGGCGCGAAGGGGGTCGCGGAGAGATCGAAGCAGTGGAGAATCCCGCGGGTCTTGTGCAGACGGTCCAGCCCGCCGATCCACTGTGTGGCCTCCTCGATATCTTCCTTCGGCACTCCTTTGATCGTGGATTTGGGCCTGCCCGCAGCCATGCAGGCGGGCGGCACCCGCCACGCATGGTGCGCCTCATCGTTCATCACCAAGAAATTGCGCGCCTCGGCCAACTCGCCCAATACGCGCCGCGTAAAGGCCTCGTCACTCTCCGCCCCCTTCTTCATCACTCTTGGACCTGCATCGGGATCAAGCGGCATCAGTGCGTGCCAATTGCGAATCAGCACCTTCCCCTGTCGAAGCTTCTCGTGCAGGCCGGACGGAATCAGGTTGAACTCGTCGTAATAGTTGCCCGGTCCGGCCGGCGCCAATACCTGAAGCCGGCTTTTCACCGTCAACCCCGGCGCCACCACGAAGACATGCTTCGCAAACCGCCGGTCCTGGGGGTAGGCCACTCTGTTCAGGACCTGCCAGGCGATCATCATCGCCATCAGAATCGTCTTGCCGGAGCCGGTGGCCATCTTGCAGCACAATCGCACGAACGGACCGCCGTCACTTGGGATCTCGATTCCCTGACGTTCGGCGGGCGAGGCTTCCGTCAGCCAGATCACGGTTTCGATGGCTTCCAGGGAGCAGAAGAACAGCCGGTGGGCGCTGTCCCGTTGCTCGGGGTCATGCCAGTGGGCCAGCAGGCGTTTGGTGATGCCGGTCACGCCGGGGTAGTCGGCGTTCCGCCACGGGCCGACCCGCGTGCGGCTCTGATTGACCAGCGGCAGAGGAACAAAGACACCGGGATCGTCGAAGGCCTGGGCATGTTCCGACGCCCGCACATACCCAGCCGGCCGCCGTCCGTCCTTCAACTCGAAGGTCCGGGTCTCCCGGCGGTAACTCCAGTGGCGGACGGGCTCCTCGTACGGCGAATTGATGATGAGCTGATCGATCGTCGCGGGCATCAGGGAGTCTCGGGAGGCAAGGGAGGCATCAACGGCTCGATCGCCGCAATGAGAGCCGGGATATGGGTAATCACCAAGTTCCAAATGATGAAATGCTCGATCGCGCCATACTCGTGAGCCAGCACATTGCGCTGCGCGATGATGCGCTGCCAGGGAATCTTCGGGTGCGCCTGTTTGAACGTTTCGGATACCCGCCGCGCGGCTTCTCCCAGGATTTCCAGTTGGCGTTCGACAGCCGATCGAGTCTTCCCGTCTTTGAGATAGGCATCGAGAGAAAAGCCGTCGGTGTACTGGAGGATGGTCCGTGCCGCTTCCTGCATGTCCCAAAGATGGGCGGGATCTCGCGCTTCGGGCGTCACGGCGCACCTGCAAAAATGACCCGGTGCGATTTCAAGATTTCGTAGCGGCGGAACGGATTCCGGAGGCCTTGTTTTTCCACCAAATCAACCTTTCGCCCAAGTAGGCGGGAAAGCTCCTCTTGCATATCCACGATGTCGAACAGCGAGTGCTGGGCCTCCGGCGCGAACGTCACCAGCACATCCACGTCGCTGTCCGCGCGGAAATCCTCGCGCAGCACGGAACCGAAAAGGGATAGCTCGGTAATCTTCCATTTGCGGCAGAAGGCCG
>JACRLS010000076.1 GCA_016235225.1 Nitrospirota bacterium
GGCAGCCGCCCGCCTGGGGGCAAAGTCAGCGGCCGCGTTCGACGTCGCGGCATCCTGCTCCGGGTTCCTCTACGGACTGTCGATGGCGGACGCGTTCATTCGGAGCGGACAATTTCAGCGCTGTCTCGTGATTGGAGCGGAAGTGAAATCCCGGTTCTTGAATCATGCTGATGATGCGACGGCCGTGTTGTTCGGTGATGGCGCGGGCGCTGCGGTGCTGGAGGCCGTCGACGACGTTCGGCACGATGGGCCGGGCATTCTGGGCCTGCGCCTCTATGCGGACGGCTCGAAGCACGAACTCATCCGCATGCCGGCCGGCGGTTCCCGCCGGCCAACGACCCATGAGACGGTTCGGGACGGTCTTCACGCAATCCAGATCCGAGGCGGGCCGCTGTTTCGAGTGGCGGTACGACGCCTGGCCGCTGCCATCACGGATCTTCTCAAAGAATTTGGAGTCAGCCTGTCTGAGGTCAACCATGCGGTGTTCCACCAAGCCAATGGGCGATTACTGTCGGCCTTGGTCTCCCGATTGGGTCTCGATCCGGCAGTGATGTCTCCCGTGATCGAACAGTACGGAAATACGTCCTCGGCCTCGCTGCCCCTGGCCCTGGACCATGCAGTCAGGCAAGGCCGCCTTGCCTCCGGGGACTTAGCGGTCCTCGGGGCTTTCGGCGGCGGGCTGACCTGGGGCGCGGCGCTGATTCGATGGTGAGGCGATGTTCAGATTCTTGATGCCGAGCGAAATCGAGTTTTTCGAGCTTTTTAAAAAGGCAGCGCATAACGCCATTGAAGGGTGTCTGGCGCTGAAGCAGATGTTGGAGGACTACACAGAGCCGGCCCAGAAGGCGAGGCAGATCAAGGATATCGAGCACGTGGGCGACGGGATCACCCATGACATTGTTCGCAAGCTGAATCAGACGTTCATCACGCCGCTTGATCGGGAGGACATTCACGATCTGGCCAGCGCACTGGACGACATTCTCGACGTGGTCGAAGAGCTGGCTGATCGGTTCGTCGTTTTCAAGGTGGACCGGCCGACGGAAACAGCCATTCAGTTGGCGAACATCCTTTATCAGGCCACGGTGTCCGTCGGTGCCGGGATCGACCAGTTGGGGCTGAAAAACCCCAACGTCACGGATCATTGCGTGCAGGTGAATAGTCTGGAGAATGAAGCCGATCGGGTGATGCGCCACGCGATCTCGGCCCTTTTTGAAGACGAGAAGGATCCGATTGCGGTCATCAAATGGAAAGAGATCTACGAAACATTCGAGGAAGGCACGGATCGCTGTGAAGACGTGGCGAATGTGTTGGAGCGGATCGCGATGAAGCATCACTGATGGCTGCCTGAGACGTGACCCGACGAAACCTCTGAATCACGCCTGACGAGCTGTTCCTTTGAAGAACTAACAGATGCCTGATCTCGGCGGAATGTTGCTGGTCGTGGTGGTACTGGCGCTGCTCTTCGATTTCACGAACGGCTGGCACGACAGCGCCAACGCCATTGCGACCGTCGTCTCGACACGGGTGCTCAGTCCGCTCACGGCGGTGGTCATGGCCGGCGTGTTGAACGTGGCCGGGGCCTTCATGTCGACGGCCGTCGCCAAGATGGTGGGGGTGGGCATCGTGGATCCGGGGTCCGTGACCCCGGTGGTGATCGCCGCCGCCCTGAGCGGCGCGATCCTCTGGAACGTCTTCACACTGATCCTGGGGCTGCCGACCAGTTCCTCGCATGCGCTGATCGGTGGGCTGGTCGGTGCGGCCGTCTCGCATGGGGGGTGGGCCGTGGTGCATCTCAAGGGCTTGCGCGCGATCCTTGAAGCGATGTTTCTCTCGCCGCTATTCGGGTTTCTCATCGGGTGGGTGATCATGGTCACCCTGAGTTGGGCGTTTTTTCGGGTCGCGCGTCATGTCGCGGTGCTGACTTTCAGCCGGCTCCAATTGCTGTCTGCCGGCTTCATGGCCTATAGCCACGGCGCCAACGATGCGCAAAAGGTCATGGGGATCATCACGCTCGCGCTGCTGGCTGGCGGCCAACTCACGACGGCCGACGTCCCGACCTGGGTGATTGCCTCCTGTGCACTGGCCATGGGGCTCGGGACGGTCGCCGGCGGGTGGCGCATCGTCCGGACCCTCGGGATGCGCATCGTGAAGCTGGATCCGGTTCACGGATTCGCTGCGGAAACCGGGGCGGCGGCGGTGTTGTTGACGACGGCACATTTCGGCTTGCCGGTCAGTACCACCCACACCATCACGTCGTCCGTCATGGGGGTGGGAGCCGTGCGGCGGTTCTCCGCGGTCCGGTGGGGGGTCTCGGCGCGTATCTTCTCAGCCTGGATTTTTACGCTGCCCGGATCGGGCCTGGCGGCGAGCCTGCTCTACTTGCTACTGTCCCTCATCGGATAGGTCGTGAGGAGAGTGGCATAGGGGGGAGCCTCAAGCCTGCGGCAGCGGCTGGCTTGTCGCGTTCGACGGAATCGCGATCGGGAGCCGTATGATAAACCGGCTACCGAAGGGATCGTTGCCTTCGACCCAGACGGTGCCGCGATGTCCTTCCACAATGTGCTTCACGATCGAGAGCCCCAAGCCGGTGCCCCCCAATTCGCGCGACCGCGCCTTATCCACGCGATAGAATCGCTCGAAGACTCGGGGTCGATCAGCCGGCGGAATCCCAACGCCGCTGTCGGCGACGCAGAGTTCCACCTGCCCTGAGCCGGACTCGCCAATCTGGCGCCCGGAAATCTCGATCCGTCCCCCCTCCGGCGTGTATTTTACCGCGTTGTCCAAGAGATTCGTGAGGACTTGTCCGAGTCGTTCCTCGTCGCCGCGGATCGGAGGAAGATCGGGAGGGAGTGCCAGGGTGACCAGGTGTCGTTTCTTGTCGGCGATCGGCTTAATCATCGCCAGGCTGCGTTCGATCAGGCCGTTCAGATCGACGGGCTCATGCTTAAAATGAACCTGCCCCGATTCGATCTGGGACAATTGGAGCAGGTCCTCGATAATCAAATTCAGGCGATCGGCCTGTCTTGAGATAATCTGAAGGAAGGGTTCAGCCTGCGCCGGGTTCGACAAGGCTCCGTCCAGGAGCGCTTCCACGTAGCCTTTGATCGAGGTCAGTGGGGTGCGAAGTTCATGAGAGACGTTGGCGACGAAGTCTTTCCGGACCTTTTCCAATCGTCGCAGTGCGGTAATGTCGTGAAATACAAACACCGCGCAGGCCTCGTCGTCCCGTTGGCAATCCGTGACAGAGGCTTCGATCCGGAGCGTGATTCCAGACGGCCCCATCGTGATTTCACCGCCGCCCTGCTCTCTTGACGCTAACACCTGCCGGACGAGGTCGGCGAATTCCTGGTGGCGGATGACGCGGTCGATTTTTTCCCCGGAGAGACTGCCGCTACGTAGTCCGAACATGCGTTCAGCGGCTGGATTCATCCGCAGCAGGCGGCCCTGACAATCCAAGACCATCACGCCTTCGACCATCGAACTCAACATGGCAAGAAGTTGGGCACGGTCCTCGGATACCTGCTGGATCTTGCTTTCCAGCTGATCGGCCATCTGATTGATCGACTCGGCCAGCATGCCGACCTCGTCTCGGGAGGGGCTGGCGACGCGCTCTCCAAGGGCGCCGCCCGCGATACGCCGAGCCACCACGGCAATGTGCTGCAGGTCGCCGATCCGAGATTCGAGCGTGGTCAACGGGAGACCGAGCCGAATGACGGCCACGGCCGCTCCCGAGGGACCATCAATACGCAACGCAAAATAGGAGGTATTGACTCCGGTCGTGTCGCTCTTGCGGACGTGCCTGCCGCGCCCGTCGCTGAGCGCTTGGATGACTTCCGGCCGGCTACGGTGATTCTCCAGTTTTGATGCGTCCGCTGTGGCGGGAATCGTACTGTCGGCTAAGACCGTGCCGTCGAGTGCGATGACGGTGACACGGGCAAGAGCATGCCGTGCAATCTCGGAGGCGGCCCTATGGAGTGATTCCCTCTCCCCTTGCATGGGTGGCAGAGGGCTGCCTGGCGAGAGTTTTGGTTTGAGGGAGTAGGCCGCAAGTTCAGTCCGGACGATCAGAGTCGCTTCTAGCCTGGCCAGTTCCAGTTGTTCGAGAGAACGCAGGGCCAGCCATCCGGCCACCAGGATCCCGAGGCTCACCGCCAAGAGGGCACTGAGGGTGGCCTTGAGGCGTATCGACAACTTAGGCAGGGGTGTCACCGTCTTTGAGCTTGTAACCTAGGGATTTCACCGACAAGATGGCATCGTTGAGGAACGGAAGTTTCTGCTTCAGACGGCGCACATGCACATCGACCGTCCGAGTGGTCACGTCCCGGTCGTATCCCCAGACGGAGTCGAGGAGGACTTCCCGTGTCAGGACGCGTCCCCGATGGCGTAGCAAGTGCTCCAGGAGACCGAACTCTTTTGCCGTCAATTTAACTTCTTCCCCGTCGGTCTTGACCTCATGTCGTGCGAGATCCATCGTGAGCGGACCGTAGGCGTACCGGGCCGGGGCCTCCTGCGCGCGTTCCATCCGGCGGAACAGGGCCTTGACCCTCGCTACGAGGGCTTTGGGGCTGAAGGGTTTCGTGACATAGTCGTCGGCGCCGAGTTCCAGGCCGATGATGGTGTCGGATTCCTCGGCCTTGGCCGTCAACATGATGATGGGGACCATGGCTGTCTGGGGGTCCGCTCGAAGGCGTTTGCACACTTCCAGCCCGTCCATCTCAGGGAGCATGAGGTCCAGCACGATGAGGTCTGGGCGGTCGGACTTGATCATACGCAAGGCGTCGGTACCGGAAGAGGCGCTGAGCGTTCTGTAGCCTTCCTTTTCGAGGTACAGGCGTACCAAATCGAGAATATCCCGCTCGTCCTCGACAATCAGTATTCGTCTGGGGCCGGCTGTTGCCATTCTGGTGGGAGGGTAAAGGTGAATGTATGTGGAGTCAAGGCCGGCCGGACAAGGGTGGACAAGGGACCACTGCTGTCTGAAGCCCGATGGACATGCTTCTACGAGACCTGCGCGCCAACTCTGCCTGCTTTTTTCTCGGGGTAAATCGGGGGCAGGGAAATCAGTTGACGGCTGTGCCGGTTCTGCCGTATTGTGAACTCAAGCTATTGTTTTGACAGGAGTTCGGCACGATGCCTGTTCAATGGTTTGGTTCAGTGGATAGTTAGGATGGAGAGGACTTCAAGAAGGTTCCGACCGACCTTATGAAAATCTATCTCGCCAAGCCGAGAGGATTCTGCGCCGGTGTGGACCGGGCCATTGAGATCGTGGAGTTGTCGCTCAAAGCCTACGGGGCGCCGATCTATGTCCGACACGAAATCGTTCATAGCCGTCACGTGGTGAATTCCCTCCGGCAGAGGGGGGCCGTGTTCGTGGCGGAACTGGATGAGGTACCGGATGGCGCGACCGTGATTTTCAGCGCCCACGGGGTCGCCAAGGCCGTCTGGGAGGTTGCGGATCGTCGAAACCTCAAGGTGATCGATGCAACCTGTCCGCTGGTGATCAAAGTCCACAACGAAGTGAATCGCGACCACATTCAGGGGTATGAGCTGATCCTCATCGGCCATGCCGGGCATCCGGAAGTCATCGGGACGCTCGGCCAACTGCCGGACAAGTTTCACCTGGTCTCCTCCGTCGCCGACGTCGAACGGTTGAAGGTCGAGGACAGGCAACATCTCTCCTACGTCACCCAAACCACTCTCAGCGTCGATGAATGCCGCGATATCGTCGGGGCGCTCAATCGGCGCTTCCCTGGGATCAAAGGCCCCCACCAGGAAGACATTTGCTACGCGACACAGAACCGGCAGAATGCGGTGAAGGAGTTGGCCAAGCTGGTGGATGTCATTCTCGTCATCGGCTCTCCCAACAGCTCGAACTCCAATCGCTTGCGTGAGCTGGGGGAATACTGCGGCATCCCGTCGTACCTCATCGATTGTTCGGCGGACATCAATCCGGAATGGGTTCGGCATGCTCGCGGCGTCGGCATCACCGCCGGTGCGTCCGCGCCGGAGGTCCTGGTGGCCGATGTCGTGGAATATCTCAAGGGGTTCGGGGCGGCCGTCGTCGAGGAACTGACGGTGATCGAAGAGGACGTGGAGTTTTCTCTACCGAAGGAACTGATCTCTATCCAGCCGGTCGCACACTAGCTTCCTACAGGACGGGCACAATGTTCCTCAAGATTCCTCCGCTTGCTGGGGGGAGGTCGGTCGAGAGGGTATTCGTCCTACCGGTCTTTTTCCCCCTACATCTAGGGGCCTGTTCGGCCTGACCCCCCGCATCCTGTATTTTCGTTTTGCATTTCCCCCAACCTTGTGCTAGAAAATTACGGTTTCCACGCGCGACCGTCTTTCCCCCCATGAATCGCCATCTATCCGGAGGTCCAGCATGCAGCTCAAGTCGCTCGAACTGACCGGATTTAAGTCCTTTGTCGAAGCCCGAATCGATTTTCCAGCCGGAGTGACCGCCGTCGTCGGTCCTAACGGTACAGGGAAGAGCAATGTGGTGGATTCGATCCTCTGGGTCTTGGGGGAGCAAAGCACGAAGACGCTGCGAAGCGAGCGCATGGAGGACGTGATCTTCAACGGGACGGAAACCCGGAAGCCCTTGGGACTGGCGGAGGCCTCGCTGGTCATAAGCGGCTTTACGGACGAGGCGTTGCAAGGTCTCCTCGGCAGCACGGTTGCGATCACCGGATCGCACGACATCATGATCACGCGGCGGCTCTATCGGAACGGGGACAGCGAATATCTCATCAATAAGACGCCCTGCCGTCTGAAAGACATCCGCAGTCTGCTCCTCGAGACCCGGGCGGGGATGAAGGGCCATACCATTATCGAGCAGGGGCGCATCGACCAGATTCTCAACGCCTCCCCTCAAGATCGCCGGGAGCTGATTGAAGAGACCGCCGGCATCATCCGCTACAAGAAGCAGAAGGCGGAGGCGCTCCGGAAGTTGGAGTCCACGCGCGACAATCTGTCGCGCGTGCGCGACATCATCGGCGAGGTGCAGCGGCAGCTCCACTCGCTCCAGCGGCAAGCGAGGCAGGCGAAGACCTATGCGACGCTCCACCAGGAGGCCCGGACCCTGGAGCTGCGGCTCTTAATCCGTTCCCATCGCGACCTGTCCGAGAAACTGGCCACGGTCGAAGGGGAGCTGACCGCCCTCGCGGACCGTGAGAGCGGCGACGCGGCGGACCAGGCCAGACTGCACGCGGCCATCGAAGATCGCCGGCTGGTCCGTCAGCAGCAAGAGGCGGCTGTCCTGCTCGTGCAGGAAGACGCATCGCGCCTTCACCAGCAGCAGGCCCAAGCCGCGGCGGATCAGCAGATCATCGCCAATCGGGTCGGGCTGCTCCAGGAGCAACAGATCCGGGGACGCGAGGAATTGGCCCGATTGGAGCAGGATCGCTCACAGGCCGATGAACAGCTCGAGATCTTGCGCGCCAAGGTCGCCTCGGCCGAAGCTCAGGCGACGCAGTTGGGCGCGAAGTTGCAGGATCAGTCATCGCAGCTCAAGCTGCTGGCGGCCCGACGCGGGACGATCAATGAACAGGCCGAGCAGGCTCGTCGCGAGGTGCATGATCTGGCCATCCAGGTGGTGAACGGAGACAATGCCGTGGCGGGGATCGAGGCCCGTGTCCTGGAAGGGACCAGGCGGACTGAACGGCTGGCCGGAGAATTGGCTGAAGCCGATGCGCAGCGAGGCAATGCGGAGCAACGCCTTGAGGAGGCCACTCAGCTGCTGATCGCGGTGCAACGGGATGTGCGAGCGCTTCAGGAACGGCGACAGGCCGCGTCCCTCGCCGCGCTGGGACTCGATGAAGGCTTGCGGATGCTGGACTCGGATCTGGCGCGCCGGGCGGCGGATGTCGCCGCGGCCGAATCTCGTCTCCGCACCTTGACCGGTGTCATGCGCGAGGACATGGGGTATGGGCGGGAAGGAGAGCAGAGCCAGTCGCTGCGGGCCCTCTGCAAAGGGGTCGGCGAAGCCGTGGCGGAATGGCTGGATGTGCCGGCGGGTTTGGAACGAGCCATTGAAGCGGTGCTCGGCGATCGCGTGCGGGCCTGGATGGTAGAGGATTCCCGCCAGGCCCAGGATGCGGTGGCCTATCTGTCACAGAACGAAATGGGACGTGGGGCCTTCGTTCCGCACTCCCTCCGATGGACGGATCGCCCGAATCCCGAATCCTGGTGGGAGGAGATCTATGGGGAACGGGGTGTGTTAGGGCGCGCGGTGGATCTCCTGGGGGTGAAGGGGGCGCCGAAGGAGGCGCTTGCCTGCCTGTTCCACCGTGTCGTCGTGGTGGAGCATCTGGACGTGGCGCTCGCGCTCTGGCGGCGAGGGAGCTGGCAGGCGCCGGAGGGGCCGACGTTTGTGAGTTTGGCGGGCGAGGTGCTTGAGCCATCCGGCGTCATCGTCGGGGGGACGATCAGTGCGTCCGGCTGCGTGCTACAGCGGAAGCGCGAGGTTGCAGACCTTCAGCAGGCTCACGACGAACTGGTGGCCGTCGTGAACCAGGAGCAGGCTCAACGGGGGCAGGCCGTGAGGAATCTTGAGACGGCTCGAGCGCATGTGGGCGCCTTGGACGAGCAGCTCCGCGAGGCTGAGCTTCGGGCTGCCACGCTCTCGAAGGACGTGGCAAATCTTGAGGAGATGGTGAAGGTGCTGGATCAGCGCCGGGACACCTTCACGCGGGAACGTCAGGCGGCCGACGAGGATCGGATGCGCCTGGAGGCCGACTTGGAGACGGTCCGTGCGCGACTCACACAGCTCATTCAAAACAAGACGATGGGTGAGGCCAACCTGGCTCAGGCCAATCTGATGCTCCATCAAGTCGGAGAGGACTATCACTCGCTGGATCGCGAGGTGGCCGAGTCGCGGCTAGCGATGGGGATGATGACGAAGGAGCGTGAACACTGGGGGCTTGACCTCACGCGATCTGTCCAGGAGCAGGAGATCCGCGAGCAGCGGGCGGCCCGACTGCAGATCGATCTCCAAGAGCAGGAGACCGCCATCCAGCAGGGGCGGGCCGAGGGAGAGCGCGTGGAGCTTGCTTTTCGTGAGCTCGATCGGCAGTTGGTCCTAGTCAAAGAACGACTGACGGCCGTGCATGAGGAGCTGACAACCCATCAGATGCATCTGGCGCAACTGGATGAGGACATGACCACGGTCCGTGGGCGGCTCTCCTCGATCCAGCAGGCCCGGACCGACACCGAAGTTCGTCGCGCCGAGGTTCGGACGAAGCTGGTGGACATGGAGCAGACGCTCGCCGACACGTACAAACTGTCTCTTGAAGCCGCGGCGGTCTTCGATCCGATTCCCCAAGCGGATCTGATCGAACCGGCTCCGGTGGCGCCGGACAGTGAATTGCGGGAGCAGCTGCAGAAAGTCCGGGACCGGCTGGATCGCATGGGCCCTATCAATCAAGCGGCGATCTCGGAATGCGAAGAGCTTGAGCAGCGGCATCAGTTCTTGACGACCCAAGAAACGGACTTAGCCAACTCGATCGAATCGCTTCGGGAAATTATCACGCGCATCAACCGGACGACCGGACAGATGTTCCAAGACACGTTTCAGCAGCTACAGGAGCGCTTCGGCGAAGTCTTCGGGCGGTTCTTCCCTGGAGGCCGCGCCGAGCTGGTCCTCACGCAGCCTGAGGCGCTATTGTGGCGCAACCTCCCGGGAAGCGGTTGAAGAACATCAGCATGTTGTCCGGCGGGGAGAAGACTCTGACGGCGATGGCCTTGATCTTTGCCAGCTTTCTCATTCGCCCGACCCCGTTCTGCATTCTGGACGAGATCGATGCCCCATTGGACGAAGAAAACATCGGGCGCTTCACGACCGTGTTACAGGATCTCGCCGGCGAGGCGCAGTTCCTGGTGATCACGCACAACAAGCGGACCATGTCCGTGGCCGATTCCCTGTTCGGCGTGACGATGGAGGAGCCCGGTATTTCGAAGCTGGTCTCGGTCCGTCTCGCGGATATGCAGCCGGCTTGAGCCGCGCCAGACCCCGCCGTCCGTCAACCTGCTGCTCCAAGCATCGTTCAGGCAAGGAGGAGGGCCGATGGGCTCCATCATTATTGACGCTCCCCTCGCCCGTCTGTTATAAATCCCTTACCTATCAATGAGTTGTCATACTTTCTTAATAGTTTCGCTCATTGAGGGAAATTAGGGAGCTCCGCGATGGCGCCCTCTCGCTTGAGGGCGGGGAAACTCGCACAGTCATGAAACTACTGAAACACCTGATTACCCGTCTTTCTGACCGCCTGTTTGCACATGGAGGTCCATTGCATGCAGGTCCGCAGGCCCAAGGTACCGGACCCTCTCTCCGGCTGGTCTCGCACAACCCCCGAGCATCCTCCGCTCCGGACCCCGGCGGTCGGCGTCAGACCGGCGGCCACATTCCCGGACAGTCGGAAGTGATCGACGACGCCGTGCGAAAGAGCCAGACCTGGTTCTTCCGGCAGCAGGACTCACAGGGATTCTGGGTTGCTGAACTGGAAGCGGACTCCACGCTGACGTCTGAATACCTCATGCTGCGCCGCTTCTTAGGGGTCGTGGACAAGGAACGAGAAGCCAAGGCGGTTCGCTACCTCCGTGCCGCGCAGTTGCCGGATGGAGGATGGCCGATCTATACGGGTGGGCTCTCGGAGATCAGTGCCTCCGTCAAAGCCTACTTCGCCCTGAAGCTGGTTGGGGTGTCCGCCGAGGAGCCGTTCATGCTCCGTGCGAAGGACTGTATCCTGGCCAGAGGCGGAGTCGTGTCGGCCAATGTGTTTTCGAAGATCACGCTGGCTTTGTTCGGTCAATATGACTGGCGAGGCGTGCCCAGCATGCCTCCGGAGGTCTTGTTCTTCCCGAAGCGGTTCTATTTCAGCGTCTACGCCATGTCCTACTGGTCGCGGGCCGTGCTGGTCCCGCTGCTGATCGTCTTCGCACATAAGCCGCTCTGCCGGCTTGAGCCTCATCAGGGGATTTCGGAGTTATACCTCACGCCGCCGGAGCAGGTGTCCTATCGACGTGAACGGCCTTTCAACCGTGATCCCGCGATGTTCACATGGAGAAATTGTTTCATCACCGTCGATGCGCTCCTCAAGCTCTATGATCGCCTGCCGGTCAAGCCGTTCAGACGTCTGGCCTTGGAACGGGCCGCCGCGTGGATGCTCGATCACATCAAGGGAAGCGGTGGTTTGGGCGCGATCTATCCGGCGATGGCCAACTCGGTCGTCGCCTTGCGGTGCCTCGGGTATCCCGTCGACCATCCCGTCGTGATGAAAGCCCTGGGGGAGATTGAAGCGCTCGAGGTTCATGATGTCGTGACGGATGAGACCGGCGACGTGCCGGCGATGCACCTGCAGCCCTGTTTCTCGCCCAGCTGGGATACCGCGTTGCTGATGAACGCGCTCGTGGAGGCCGGTGTGGCGCAGGACCATCCCCCTCTCATCAAGGCGGCCGACTGGCTCCTCTCCTGCCAGGCCAACACCGTCGGCGATTGGAAGGTCTCTGCGCCGGAGGCTGAGCCCGGGGGATGGTACTTTCAGTTTGAGAACGAACTCTATCCGGACGTTGATGATTCGGCCGTCATCATCATGGCTCTTGCGAAGCTCCACATGCCCGATCGGTCTGCCCAACTTGGATCGATTGTGCGCGGTGCGCGCTGGGTCCTGGGCATGCAAGGCACCGACGGGGGATGGGGGGCCTACGACAAAGACAATAACCACGTGGTGTTCAATCTCATTCCCTTCGCCGACCATCGGGCGCTCCTTGATCCCAGCACGGCCGACTTGGCCGGCCGGTGCTTGGAGATGTTGGGGACCCTGGGATACGACCAATCCCATCCGGCTGCCCACCGGGCCCTGGCCTTCTTGCGACGGGAGCAGGAAGCCGACGGGAGTTGGTACGGCCGGTGGGGAGTGAATTACATCTATGGAACCTGGTCGGTCATGGCCGGGCTTCGTGCGATCGGTGAAGACCTCTCTGCGCCCTCCATTCGTCGGGCGGTAGTGTGGCTGGAGGCCAAGCAGAACGCCGACGGCGGCTGGGGGGAGTCCTGCCATTCCTACGCGGATCAGGCCACGGCCGGGGTCGGAGAAAGCACCCCGTCCCAAACAGCCTGGGCCCTACTGGCCCTGTTATCGGCGGGCGTCACGGATTCGATCAGCGTCGTGCGGAGAGTGAACTATCTGCTCAAGCAGCAGCGGCCTGATGGGTCCTGGGAGGAGCGGTACCACACGGGGACGGGATTCCCCCGCGTGTTTTATCTGCGGTATCACTGGTATTGCCAGTATTTCCCTCTGTGGGCGCTGGCCATGTACCGGAGCCTCAAGACCCGAGGGCAGACGCGGGCGGACGAGCTCCGCGCGGTCGCACGTGAGACGCGCTGGCTCCGGTCCGCGCTGGAGGCGCGAGACGCTGGGTAGGCCTGAGCGATCACAGGGAGCGGCCTCACGCTCATCCAGGGTTCTCGCAGTCCTGTTGCCGCAGCAATCCGTTCCCCTCCACGGTTCCGTAGTGCCCGGATGAATGGGGAGGTGCCGTGCCTCGGATTGCCGTGGTCGCCGCAACCCGTTGGGAGTGCAAGGCCGTGGCTTCTACCCTCAGCGATGGTCGCGCCCGTTTGATCGGAGGTGTTCCCTGTCTCGATGGCCGACGGGGCGCTCATCAGGTCTTTGTGGTAAGCGCGGGCGTCGGACCGTTGCAAGCGGCCAGCGCCGCCGCTTCGTTCCTGGATGCCTGTGCCGTGGATGTGGTGCTGTCGGCAGGCTATGCCTGTCTGCTCGCAGAAGGAGCCGTCGGTGATGTGGTGGTTGCCACGGAGGTGGCGCCGCTCACCGGAGACCAAACCGAAAACCAATGCCCGGTTTCGACAGGCGCCGCTCTGCCCTGTGAGACGGCGCTCGGTGCCCTTGCGGCCCAGGTTGCCGGACAGCGGAAGCATCACGTCCATGCCGGACGCGTCGTCTCAGGACCGCGGGTGGCGGTGACGACGGAGGAGAAGCGTCGCATTGCGACGGAGACGGGTGCGGTCGGATTGGATATGGAAAGTGCTGCCATTGCCGGCGCCGCCGCGGAGCGTCGGATCCCCATGGGAGTAGTCCGAGTCGCCTCTGATGTCCTTGACGAGGATCTCCCGCTCGATTTCAATCGGTGCCTCGGGCCGTACGGATGGATGACCGGGGTGGCGCTGTGTGCGCGTCGTCCCTCGCGGCTCATCGGGCTGATGAAATTTCGCCGGGGCGTGTCGGCTGCGACGACGGTGCTGACGGATGTGTACGGAGGTGTCCTTGATCGATACGAGTGAGAAGGCCGGTCTCTTGCTCGACCCGGCACGGATCCATTCGTGCTGACCCATTCGCTGCAACGGATCGGCGCCGTGACTCTGTTTCTCCTCGGAGAAATGGGACGGATGGTCCTGTTTCTCCTTGCGACGATCGGCTGGTTGTTCCGCCCCCCGTTCCGGCTCTTCCAGGTGTTCAAACAAGTCCACTTCGTCGGATTCAAATCCACCTTCGTTGTCGTCCTCACGGCGGCCTTCACCGGGATGGTCCTGGCCCTGCAGGGCTATTACACGCTGCGGAAGTATGGTTCAGAGAGCGCGCTGGGCTCGGCCGTGGCGTTGAGCATCATCCGTGAGTTGGGTCCGGTCCTGGCAGCGCTCATGGTGACGGCCCGTGCGGGGTCCGCTATGACGGCGGATCTCTTGGGAGGCAATCCCGGCTCCTATTGGAGTTCGATTGAGGCGGCGGTCGAATGGAAGGACGTGTATGGAGGGATTCTCAAGTCCATCAGTTTCGGGCTGATCGTGACCTGGGTCTGTTGCTATAAGGGCTACTTCACGCGCATGAGCGCGGAGGGGTTGGGCGCAGCCACGACGGAGGCGGTGGTGCTGGCCTCGGTCCTGGTGCTGGTCTGGGACTATTTCCTGACGTCGGTTCTCCTCTAAACACGTGACGGGTGAAGCGTGACGCGTGATGAGTGGAAAGATGGTTCCGATCAGAAGCCGATACGGCATGCGTTATTGTTACGCATCACGCATGACGCATCACGCATCACGGGCCTTCGATGATCAGACTCGTCGGCGTAGAAAAGACGTTAGGGGGGCAACAAGTCTTGCGGGGTGTGACGCTGTCCATCCCCGCAGGGAAGCTGACGACGATTATCGGCCCCAGCGGCGAAGGAAAGAGCGTCCTGCTGAAACACATGATCGGACTGATGAAGCCGGACCGGGGCGAAGTGTGGGTGGGGAACGAGGAGATCTCCCGCTTGCGGGGCGAAGCCCTCAATACCGTCCGTAAGCGGTTCTCCATGTTGTTTCAGGGGGCGGCCCTGTTTGACTCCCTGACCGTCACCGACAACATCGCGTTCCCGCTTCGTGAGAAATTGCACCTGCCTGAAGACGAGGTCAGCCGCCGGGTGGGAGAGCGACTGGAACAAGTCGGCTTGGCCGGAATGGGGCACAAGTTCCCTGCCGAGCTCAGCGGCGGCATGAAAAAACGAGCGGGGCTGGCCCGTGCGCTGGTGATGGAACCGGAAATCATTTTGTTTGATGAGCCGACGACCGGCTTGGATCCGCTCATGGCTCATACGATTCATGAGCTGATCTCCAGCGCGCAAAAGCGATTCGGGTTTACCGCCGTCATGGTCAGTCACGAAATTCCGGAGGTCTTCTTGATCTCCGACTGGGTGGCGATGCTGAAATCCGGTCGCATTGCAGCGATGGCGCCATCGGCGGAGTTCATCAATACCGCTGATCCGGAGGTGCGGGAGTTTATTGGGGTGGGGGCCGCCGCGCAACGGGCGGTCTAAGGATCGAGGAGATGACGCATGGACGCAGAAAAAGCTAAACTCGAATTCGTCGTCGGGATGTTCGTACTGATCGGCATGATCTGTCTTGCCTACCTCTCGGTCAAACTCGGCAAGCTGGAGGTCCTCGGCGGACATCTGTACGAAGTGACGGCGGAGTTCACCTCCGCCTCGGGTCTGAAAGCGGGGGCCAGCATTGAAATCGCCGGGGTTGAGGTGGGACGCGTCAAGTCGATTTCGCTGAAAGAAGATCGAGCCGACGTGGTCATGGCGATCCGCGACGGGATTCCGCTCTTTGACGACTCCATCGCCTCCATCAAGACCCGGGGAATCATCGGGGACAAGTTTGTCTCGCTGTCGACGGGCGGAGGAGGGGAACCGCTGCGTCCCGGGGGCCGAATCCGCGACACGGAATCCGGTCTGGATATCGAGGAGCTGGTCAGTCAGTATGTGCATGGCAAGGTGAAGTAGCGTCGAGTATAGAGGAGGGCGCATGAAGCACGGCACACAGATCCGGCTATGGGCGTGGCGTCTGGCGCTGGTCGGTCTCGCGATGATCGCCGGGTGGGGCGGACTGCCCCTTTCCTCATTGGCGGCTTCGCCGACTGAAGCGGTGAAGAGCACCATTACCCAGGTCATCAAGGTGCTGGAAGACCCCGAGTTGAAGAAGCCGGCTCGGACGGAAGACCGTCGGCGCACACTCGAAACCATCATTGGCGAACGCTTCAGCTATTCGGAGATGGCCAAGCGCGCCTTGGGGGCGCAGTGGCCCAAGTTGCAGGACAAAGAGCGCAAGGAGTTTGTCGAACTGTTCCAACGGCTGCTGTCCGCCAGCTATACCGACAAGATCGAAGGCTACACGGGAGAACAGGTCTTCTACCTGAGCGAACGGAAGGAGGACAACTACGCGGAGGTCCGGACTAAAGTCACCTCCGGCAAAGCTGAGATTCCGCTGGACTATCGGATGATCAGCAATTCCGATGACTGGCGGGTCTATGACATCATTGTCGATGGGGTGAGTCTGGTCAAGAACTACCGGGGGCAGTTCGACAAGATCCTCCGCGAATCCTCATACACGGAACTGGTTGAGAAACTTCGTCAGAAGGTTGAGAAACCCAAGGCCTCTCCGCCAGAGGGCAAGTGAGCGTCGGGAAACACGTGGAGCCGCATGAAGGTCGACCCCGGGGTAACCCGACTCGTCAGTGGACTGAGCCTCGCCTGCCTCCTGTTCGGAACGCCGTCCGGGATCCGGGCGGAGGTCAAGACCATTCCCATCCCGTCCGTTGCCACCACGCGAAACGACGGGAATGATGTCGGGCTGATCGCGCCGACGCTGATCACCAAACCCGACGGCGATCTCCAGTACATCGTCGCGCCTCTGCTGATCCGCAACTCTATCGTGGGGATGCGGGGGGCGATCAATGTGTTCCGGTTTGATTCAGGGGGACGTGAGCTCCGCTTCATCGCGTCGATGAGCGAGAAGATCGAGCGAAAGCTGGTGCTGTCGTATTTCAACCCGGCCTTGAGCAATGGGCGGTACTCCATCTTCATCGGCGGCACCTTTTTCAAGAATGCCACTTCCCGTTTTTTTGGCATCAGCAACTCGACGAAAGAGGGGGACGAAACGAACTACACGGCTCGCGAGGGGCGAGCCAATTGGCGGTTCGGCCTCTACCTGAACGAGGTCACGCAAGTCACCGTGGGGCAGCGGTTTCGAGAGGTCGGACTCCAACGGGGTGCCACTGATCTGCCGTTCACGGTCGAGCGATTCGGATCGGTCGACGGCATGCAAGGGGGGACCATCCTGGGACATCGGGCGTCCTTCTTCTACGATACGCGCGACAGCCTGGTTGCGCCGACGGACGGCACCCAGATTACGGCCTTTGCCGAGCTAAACCAGAATCTGCGTGATGCGCAATACCCGGTCTTCTACCGCTATGGACTCGAAGCGAAGAAATTAATCCCGTCCGAGTCAAAGCGAAACATTTTGGTCATCCGCGCGGATCTCCAGACGACGTTCGGTAAACAGGTCCCATTTTTTGAGCGAAGTTCGTTAGGTGGGCAGAACAATTTACGCGGGTACGGGGTAGACCGGTTCATCGACGACCATCTGATCGTCGTGAACATTGAGGAGCGTATCCATCTCATGCGGGCGCACTTTCTTAATGTGGCGGCTGAGTTTGAGATCGCGCCGTTCGTCGACATGGGAAAGGTCTTCAATACGTTTCGAAAACGCCAGCTTCAGGACTATCAAATCACGCCGGGCATCGGATTTCGGGCGATGGTGCGGCCGAGTGTGGTCGGTCGTGTGGATTATGGATATAGCAAAGAAGGTGGGGCCGCATTCGCGGGTCTGGATTTCCCGTTCTGAGTGGGCACCGGTTGGGTCGCGTCATGGAGCGAGACTGGGTCGGCGGCGGGCCGGCCTCGCGCTCCTTGTGCTCGCGCTGTTCATGGTTTTCGGGGCCGGCCATGCCGCCGCCGCAGGCGAAGGACTCGGCCCATTCCCGGTCCGGAACTTCCAGGCGTTTCAGCAGCTCGTGCTGGGCATGCCGGGGGATCGTGCCACGGTGCTGAAGCCTCAGGAGTGGGACCTGCGTGTCGAGCTCGCGGAAACCGCCAGTGCATATCGGGAGCAGACCCCCCAGATCACCGCCGCGGTTAAATTTGAAACCCTCCGGTCGGGGATCTTCTTCCGGTACGGTCTGACGGAACGGCTGGAGGTCGGAGCGGAACTGCCGATCTTCTATCGATCCAGGGGATTCTTAGAAGGCGCTATTAATCAAGTGGAACGTCTTACCACCGGAGTGGCTCCGGTTCGTGCGGGCTTCAAGGATACCAGCTTCGCGTTTAATGTTACGAGGAACGGAGGCCCCTTATTCAAGGGGGCCGACGATCACGTGGGGCTCGGGGATATGACGCTCAGTGGCAAGTACCAAGTGATGACGCAGGAGTTCGGCCTGCCGGCAGTCTCACTCCGGTTTGCCCTGAAGTTGCCCACGGGAGATGAGGGTCGGACGTTCGGCAGCGGAAGGACGGACCTCGGGGTCGGTCTTGCCGTGGACAAGGCGCTTACAGAGCGCTGGATCCTGTATGGGAATCTCAATGGCATTCTGCCGACCGGTCGAGTAGCCGGGTTAGGGGTCGGGCCCATGCTCACGGGCCTGGCCGCGGCGGAATATCGCTGGTCCCCAACATTCTCCCTGGTGGCCCAGTTCGAAGGCTATAGCAGCCCCTATCGGAATACGGGTGCTGATTTCCTTGATAACGGGGTCACGGAGGTCACGCTCGGATTCAGCTATCTGGCCAGTGACCGGTATTTTTGGCAAGTCTACGGCGTAGAGAATATCGATTTTCCCAAGGGGAGTGCCGCGGATTTCACGCTGGCCACGGTTCTGACGTATCGATTCAGGCAGTAGCCCCCGACCGGCTAGAGAGTGATTTTCGTACCCCGAAAACTTGACAAGCCGCGAAAGGCTGTGTGAGACTTCACATACGCGACCATATATATAGCTGCCGCCCTTCTCCTCGGGCTTCCTATCCCTCTACTTGGTTTGCCCCACGCTACCGGCCCCGTAAGGGAATGCAGGGTTGGGCTCATTGAAGGAGTGAACGACCATGACCTTGTTGAAATCAATCAATAGTCCCGCGGATTTGAAGCGAATCGCACCGGAGCAATATCCGGCCCTGGCCCAGGAAATCCGCGAGGAGATTCTCTCGGTGGTGTCCAAGGTCGGCGGCCATCTGGCCTCCAACCTGGGCGTGGTGGAGCTCACCATCGCCC
>JACRLS010000077.1:0-3480 GCA_016235225.1 Nitrospirota bacterium
TCCGGTCCACCCCGTAGGAGAAGGAACGAAAGAGCGTGCCGGAGAAGTTCACCCGGCTCCCGTGGGTCAGGTGTCCGCCCTGCGCGAGATCCAAGCCCATGATCACGTCGCCGGGCTTCAACACGGAGAGATACGCCGCCATGTTGGCCTGCGAGCCAGAATGGGGCTGGACGTTCACATGGTCGACCCCGAAGAGCTGCTTGGCGCGCTGGATCGCGAGATCCTCCACGCTATCGACGTACTGACAGCCGCCATAGTAGCGTCGGCCGGGATAGCCCTCGGCATACTTGTTGGTCATGAGGCAGCCTTGGGCCGCCAGCACGGCCGGACTCGCAAAATTCTCCGACGCGATGAGCAGCAATTTTTCCCGCTGCCGCCGCTCTTCCGACCGGATCGCTTTATAGACGGCCGGATCCGTGGCCTTCAGCGCTTTCAGCGAGCCGACTGCATCTTTCAGTGCCATGCGCCTCCTGGGTCTCCTTCTCGAACCTAGGCCTTCGCTTCAGCCGCCGCTTCCTGCTTGGCGACGACATGGACCGAGACGGTGGCCGTGACATCACGATGCAGCTTCACCGGCACGGTAAAGGTGCCGAGTTCCTTGATCGGCTGTCCCAGTTGAATCTTCCTCCGGTCCACGGTATGGCCCTGCGCGGCCAGAGCGTCTTCGATGTCCTTGCCGGTGACCGAGCCGAACAGCTTGTTCTCTTTCCCGACCTGAACGGCGATCGTCACGGGCGCGGTGGTGAGCGTCTTCGCATAGGATTCGACTTCGAGCTTTTCCTTCTTCGCCTTCTCCGCCGTGACCCGCTTGAGATGTTCCAGGGATTTGACGTTCTTGTCGCTCGCGACCATCGCCTTCCCGCGCGGGAGCAGAAAGTTGCGGGCGTAGCCATCGGACACATCCAGAATATCGCCCAGATGCCCGACACCATCCATTGTCTGCTGCAGAATAACCTTCATGGTGCTAACTCCTTGATTGAAAGCGGGAATCATAGCTGGCAGACCCAAAGAAAGTCAATGAAAGCACTGACTCGGGGCCAGCGGCGGTCCAAGCTCCGGAGTAAGTCACTGGGAGGGACAGGCACCCGGCTCTCTCTGTAGATGGCTGGACCGGCTCAATCCGGCTACGCTAAGATGTCCCACCGATGATGACGATCCTGGATGCCTTCGATCATTGCGCCCGCCTCCTCGATGAGCAACGGCGGCGCCTGGCCGACAACGGCCATGATGCCCGGCCAGGAGGAGCCGATCGAGGGGCTGGTTCTCACCGCCACAGAAGATTCCCTCCTGCTCCAGACCGATGAATCGGCCGGAGATGCGCCAGGGGCGGCCACCCTCGTGCCGGACCAGGGGGGACGCGCACAGAATGCCGCGCAGCGGCTGGCGGACATGGTCGTGCGGGCCGAGGCCTATCACCTCGGGACGGCCGAGCGACTGTTGCCGCTGTTCACCACCCCCTCTACGAAGCACACACCGGCCCCCCGTCCCGTCGAATCGGCTGCCTTCGGCGTCATTGTGGACAAGGATCCGGTCGCGCGGCGGTCGCGTCTCATGACGCAGATCGCCGAGCTGGCGAGAAGCAACAAGCGGATGATCGTGCTGTGTCCCACGCATCGTGCCGCCGACGACCTGTTGGCCGCCTTAGCGCGACACTTGAAATTGCTCGCCTTACCCTACAGGAGCCTGCTCACCCGATATGAAACCGATATCCCAAGGCTTGATGGCGCATTGGCTCTCCAGGAGTTGGGATTCGAGGCGCAGATGCATCAGTTCTTTGCCCGGGCCCGCGCCGACAAGGCCGCCCTTCGCCGGACCTACGAACGGTTCCGTGAACTGACCCCCATCCTGGCCTATAAGGCGGAGAAGCAGAGAGATCTGAATGAGGTCACGCTGCTGGAATGGCGATTGCTGAACCAGATGTCAGACCTGCAGGGCAAGCTGAAAGAAGTGAAGGCCACGCTCGAAGCCTACGAATCGATCCCCGTCTGGAAGCGGCTCGCCATGCAGACGATGGGGAAGAACAGTGGGACGCTGCCCGACTACGCCCGGCTCTATGAAGACCAGATTCAGAACGTGATGAACGAATTGGAGGTGGCCCAGCAGCGCATCGATGAACTCAGCCCCGAGGCCGCTATTCCGAAAGACATGCGGCCGGAATATGAAGAACTGAAAGAGGAGATTCAGCGCGTGGGCGGGACCAAGAAGATCCGCGAGCTCATTGCGGCCGAAGAGCAAGCGAACCGTCAGGCGTTTCTGCAGAACAAGCGCATCGTGGTGACCACGCCGGCTCGGGTCGCCACCGATCCGCTTTTCCTCCGTATGCGCTTCGAGGTAATGATCGCGGACGAGGCTCCCCTGATCCCGGCGCCCTTTCTGCTGGCTGCAGCCGGGCTCGCTCGTGAGCGACTCTTGCTGACCGGTGACCCGCAGGCGATGGAGTCCACCCCGCACTGGGGCATCGGGCTGGAGAGAGACTCCGCGACCCGCCTCGTTGTCGCGCGGTGACCGACCGCCCCTCGTCTCTTTGCTTGACGGCTCCTCACCGTTTCGTGATAATGCCTTCGATCTGTTCTATCGTTTTGATAAGGACTTCCCGGTCGAGAAAGGTGTATGTGAGGCTGCTCAAAATGGCTTCCAGCTAGGCCGCAACGAGCGAGAATCCGAGGCGTACCGGGGACCCGTTGCTCCAGAAATGCAACGGGTGAAACGTACGTTGAGGATTCGAGCGATGTGAGAACGACGCTGGAAGACATTTTCAGCAGCCTACAGAGCCGAAGTGGCGAAACTGGCAGACGCACTAGATTCAGGGTCTAGCGCCCGCAAGGGTGTGCGGGTTCAAATCCCGCCTTCGGCACCACCTTCTCTTCTCCGCTCCTAGCAAGGGTTTTTTCCGTTTCAGCCTCTTCAGTTTCTTCCCTAGGAGAGGCCTCCTCGGGCTTCGATTCAGACCGAATTGTCAAGTAACTGTCAAGTGAGGCGTCCTTAGGGTCTAGCACCCGCACGGCAGAAGTGAGGTGTTTGGGAGAGAGGTGCGCATAGCGGAGGGTCATGGTCGGGGAAGTATGCCCCAAGAGGTTACTCACGGTGGCTAACGGTACTCCTCGCATGATCAGCCACGAGGCGAAGGTGTGGCGGAGATCATGGAAGCGGAAATCAGTCAAACCTGCGCCCTCACAAGCTCGGTCAAAGGCATGGCGTACGTCGCCCCACCGCTGTCCGTCAGCATCATGGAACACCCGGGGCACGTCTGGACGAGTCCGTAACCGGCCCAAAAGCGTCCACAAGGTTTCATTCAATGGCAGGGCCCGTGCTTTGCCGTTCTTGGTCTGCTTGAGGCGAATAAAGCCGTGATTGAGGTCTACCAGGTCCCAGGTCAGGCCAAGAATCTCCCCTTTCCGCATGCCGGTATGGAGGGCCGTGAGCACAATGGGCCTGAGCCAGTCCTCGCAGGCTTGGAGCAACCGCTCGGCCTCTGCTCCC
>JACRLS010000077.1:3508-4697 GCA_016235225.1 Nitrospirota bacterium
GCTCCCCCGGAGAGATACCGCAAGCGGCCAGCAGGCTCTTGATACTTTTGAACGGCGGTCAGTTCTTCCCGCGCTGCCTTCCGTAGGAGCTTCCACCCTACAGCCTTGGTCAAGGCATGCTTCAGCGTGGCCATTTCTCGGTTGATTGTGGCCGGGCCCACCTTCTCGCTAAGTCGGCGGGCCCGATACTGGTCAATCACTTCCACTGTGAGGGTATGAATCGGCGGATTCCCCCATACCCGCTTGAAGTGAGCAAAGTGAATCTTCTTCGTGGCCACACCCCGCTGGTGTTCGACAAAGGACAGATAGCGGACTTCGAGCGCATTGAGCGCCAGAGGCTTAATGGCGGGAGCGGGGCCAATGCCTTCAAAGGCTTCCTTCCGTCGATCAATTAACTGCTGTTCCGCGCCCTTCTTGTTCGAGGTCTTGCAGGACTCGAATCGCTGCTTCCCGAGGGCATCCCTGAAGGTCATCCACCAGACATTCCCTCGCTTGTAGAGCCCCCGCGTCGAACGCGCCATGCGTCACCGTCCTTTCTGCCCCACCGGGGCTTTGCTCAATTCCCGCTCCAGCAGGCTCCGAATGAAGCCCGCCGCCGTATAGCCTTGCGTTCGCAAGGCATCCAACTTCGCCTTGATCGGCTCCGGCACCTGAATCAACAACCGAACCATCTTCATGCGCCTCACCTCCCTTCATGGCATCTAACGGTATCATGATATATTATAGTATCTCTTGATGTCAAGAGCAGGCTTTGGTACACTCCGCCCCATGCCCAAAGGGAGCCGGCAGACACGGGACTTTCTGTTGCGGGATTTGCCCCAGGACGTGGCCGACAAACTGAAGGTCGCCGCCTCCTTGCATCGGGTGCCCATGAAGGACTACATTCGGCAAGTGTTGGAACTTCACCTCGACTCACTCGAAAAACGGGGGCTGACGCTGACCCTCACGAAGGGGAAAGGGCTCAAGGGAGACTAGGCCCCCCTGATGTGAGCGCCACGGCACGGTTTCAGAGGAGACGACCCGATGGACGACCGAATTTCCGTAGATCCAGCGGTCTGTAGCGGGAAGCCCTGCATTCGTGGGACCCGCATCATGGTGAAGAACGTGCTCGGCATGATCGCCGGAGGCTACACCACCGACCAGGTCCTTGCCGCGTACCCGGAACTGACCCGCGAGGATGTGGCCGGCG
>JACRLS010000233.1 GCA_016235225.1 Nitrospirota bacterium
AAGGTTGAGGCTGAGGCTGAGGTTGAGCAACAATCGAAGTGACGCGCAACTTCTGAGCCCGATTCTCTGCCGTAACCTTGGCCCGAACCTCAACCTCGACCTTAGCCTTGACCTTCCGAGGGGACAAGCGTTCCGATAGGGGAGGTGTGTGGTCGTCCTACCCTGATGCTCCTGGTTGGGGGTGAATGCAGGAGGTCTCTAAGCGGTCTGACGGCATTAAGTTCTGAGAGGTGCTAACCGATAGAGACAGTGGCGATCGTATGGGCGTAGGCGGCAACCATTTGGAAGGAGAAGTTATGAACCTGTTACGGTCAGTGCTGGTGGGTGGTGCGCTGGCTGCCTGTAGCGCGACGGCCTTGTATGCGGAGACAGGCGTTGTGACGGGCGGCCAGGATCGTGGTGCGGCGTCGCTGACGGCGAGCGCGGCGTCGGTGCCGGCGCCTCCCGTCGGCGGCTCACAGTCCGGGGAGAAGTCATCGCTCATCGTCACGGCCGATTACATCATCGGGCCGGAGGATGTGCTCGAGATCACGGTCTGGCGGAATGCCGATCTGTCCAAGACTGTCGCGGTGCGGCCGGACGGGCGCATCTCCCTGCCGTTGGTCGGCGACGTGACCGCCGTGGGCCGGACGGCGTCTCAATTGGCGGAAGACATTTCCATCCGACTGAAGGAGTTCAAGGAAAATCCTCAGGTCTCCATCGTCGTGAAGGAAGTCAACAGCTATGCCGTGTTCGTGCTGGGCGAAGTCACGAAGCCGGGGGCGGCCCGGAACAAGCTGGTGGTGTTCCGCTTCAGCGACGGGAACGAAAAGGATGTGAAGATCAAAGCCAGCTACGACGACATTATTCTGAGAGATTCGGCGGGACAGAACGTGGTCCTTAAACCGGGGGATACGATCGTCGTACCCTCTGAAACTATGGTGCTGGTGCCATGATGACATTTCATACAACTCTCGTGCGTGCGGTGTGTGGACTGGCGGCGGCGGCAGGCCTGTGCCTCTTGGTGGGGTGCGCGGCGGCGCCGGTGGAAAACCTGGCGGAAATCCGGAAGCCCGCGGCCGAGTTTCTGATCGGTCCCGAGGATGTCCTGGAAATCACGGTGTGGCGGAATGCCGATCTCTCGAAAACCGTCATCGTGCGACCGGATGGAATGATTTCACTTCCGCTCATCGGGGACCTCAAGGCGAATGGGTTCACGGCCGCACAGTTGGCGGAAAGGATTACCGTAAAACTCAAAGAGTTCAAGGAAAGCCCCACCGTGGCGGTCAGCGTGAAGGAAATCAACAGCTACAGCATTTACGTCGTGGGCGAAGTCCTCAAACCGGGGAAATATCCCTTGAAGTCCCACACGACGCTGTTGCAGGCGATTTCCATCGCCGGCGGGTTCACGCCATTTGCGTCGAAGAACAAGCTGCAGGTGGTGCGGAACAGCGTGGGCACCGACGGGGAAGCTCGCGAAAATCGGATTCCCGTCCGGTACGACGACCTGCTGGCCGGCAGGGGCGAACCGGGCAATTTCTTGCTGAGATCGGGGGATACCGTTGTCGTTCCGTAATGTCCCGGCCGCACGGCTGAATCTGTTGGGCGCCGGCATGATGATCGCGGCGACGACGATAGCGCCGAGCGTGACGCTGGGGGAAACGCGTGTGGTCCCCAGCATCTCCCTCTCGGAACGGTATGACAGCAATGTGTTCTTCGGGTTGGCGGGGCAAGGGCCCTCCAAGGATGATTACGTGACCAACGTGACGCCCCAGGCCTCCGTCATCCACAAGGGGGACACGCTGGAAGGGCGCATGACCGGGGGATTCACGGCGGAAGCCTACGCAAACAACCCCGGACTCAACTATGTCGGGGCCAACGGGTCCGCCAGCGTGATCTTGGACAGGGCGGTGAATCGACTGGTCCGGAACGCCAAGCTGCAGTTGACCGAGTCCTTCATGTATACCCCGCAACTGCCGGCGTTTCTGTCCCCGGTGAAAAGCGAAGACCCCGGATCCATCACCGACACGATCGTTCGCGGTCAACAGGCGGCCAGGGCGAACACCTTCACCATCACCCATGGAGCCACGGGGTCATACGACCTGTCGAGGGATGCGAGTGTGAACGCGGGGTATACCTACACGTATCTGAAATTCGGAAACTCGTTCGCATCGCCGGGCACGGGCGGCACCTTCTTTAATACGCATTTCCAGACCGCCACCTTGGGCCTTCGGGAGAGTATCACGCCCAACGACAACCTCTTTCTGAGCTATGTCTATTCGCAAACGAATTTCAAAGGCAATGTCGGAGGGGGCATCTCGGAGTTTACCACCCATATGGGACGACTCGGCTATACCAAGCAGTTGACCACGACGCTGACCGCCACGGTCGGGGGCGGCCTCATCTACATCGGTCCTCCCGACAAGACCATCCAATACGTCGGCGATGCGAGCCTCAGCTATCGATACGATCGGACGATCTGGACGGCGGGCTACTCACGGGCGGTCGTCCCGGCGATCAGCGGTCAGCCGCTGCCCCTGGTCAGCCAAACGCTGACCGGGTCGGTCCAGCAGCCCTTCACCGCAAAGTTGAACGCCGTGCTTTCGGGCAACTACGCCGTCAGCGAGTCCACGCCCACCCCCATCATCAAATTCACGTCCATCGGCTCCACGTTGGCGGTGAACTATATCTTCCTGGAAGATCAGACCACCACCTATACCATCAGCGGGTCGCACAGTTACCAGGATTACTCGATCATCTTCGGCGGGCCGGAGCTCAAGTTCGATCGGCACGTCGGCATGTTAACCCTCAAAATAGCGTGGAAATAACCATGAACCCACTGTTGCCTCTGTCGCTGCAAGATTATTGGGATATCGCCGTTCGGAGGAAATGGCTGATTCTGGCCATTCTCGCCACCAGTCTGGGGATCGCCGGCGCGCTGGCCCTGTACCTCCCCAAGACCTACCGATCGAGCACGCTGATCTTGGTCGAATCCCAGAAAATTCCCGAAAGTTACGTGCGACCGGTCATCGGCGGNGTCATCGACGAATTCAATCTCTACCCCGATAAGTCCCAGTTCGGGGACACCGAGGGGCTCATCGAGAGCATGAGAAAGAACATCAAGATCGAGACCAAGGGTGGGGGCCGCGTCGAGGCCTTTTCGATTTCCTATGCCCATCAGGACCCGATGATGGCGATGAAGGTGACCGCCCGCCTGGCGTCGCAGTTCATCGAGGAGAATCTTAAAGTACGCGAGCAGTTCGTCGAAGGCACGACGGAATTTCTTCAAGAAGAGCTGCGTCGGGCCAAGGTGTCGCTCGAAGACCAGGAGCGGGCGATCAGCGATTTCAAGAAGAAATACATGGGCGAGCTGCCCGCGCAGGTCGAGACCAATCTGCATCATCTCGATCGGTTGCAGCGGGAGATGACGACGGTCACGGAGGCGCTCGACAACGCCAGCGATCGCCGGTCCGCCATCCACAAGGCGATCAATGCCTACGAGACGCTCGGCATGCCGCTCTACGAAACCGCGCGGAAGGCCCAGTACACTCAAGCCGAAGGGGACAAGATCGTTCGAAAGCCGGAGGGGAACCCGGCCGCCGCTCCGGCCGCGTCGCCGTCCTATGGGGGCGTCGATCTGCTGGGAGTCCGGCTCCGGGAGCTGGAACGGACGCTCACCACGCTCAAGGCCGAGTACAAGGACACCTACCCCGATGTGATTCAAGTGAAGCATGAGATCCAACAACTCAAGGCGCAACTGGGACAGCATTATGATGGCGCCACGGGATCAGGCGCCCCCAAACGGTTCGGCGGCCCGCAGGGGCCCGATCCGTACTATCACGAGTTGCTCCGTCAGCGTGATGAGGCGGAAATCGCCATCACGTCGCTGAAGGACCGGCTGCAGCGCCTCACGGCTCAAGTCAAGGAGTATCAGGACCGTGTCGAGCGGGCGCCGTCGCGCGAGCAGGAAATGACGATCCTGGTCCGTGACTATGAGAACACCAAACGCAACTACGAATCCCTTCTCGACAAGCAGTTGAACGCCCGTGTTTCCGAGAACCTGGAGAAAAGGCAGAAAGGCGAAACCTTCCGGATCCTGGATCCGGCCAACCTTCCCGAGAAACCAGAGAAGCCGGATGTGTTGATGATCATGCTGGCCGGGTTGGCAGTCGGGTGTTGAGTCGGTTACGGGATCGCGTTCTCGCTGGAACAGTGGGCCCCGCCCTTCCGCCGGCCGGAGGAAGTGGAGTCCATTCTCGGACTGCCCGTGCTGGCGACCATCCCCGTGCTCCAGACCGCCTACCGGCAATCGCCGTTCAAGGCCCTGCCCATGGGGGCGCAGTTACCTGATCTGTCCCGACCTCAAGCCGCATCGCCTTTCGGGGGGGCGGCGGGCCAGAAAAAGGCTGCTCAGAAGGCCAAACGATTCTGGTTATTCGGGGGCCATAGCGAGAAGAAGTCAAAGACGGCGGAGCCTCTGGCCCCGACCGTTGGATTCCCGATGGAATACAACCTGGTCGCCCGCTGGCGTCCTTCCTCGGTGGTGGCGGAGCAGTATCGCGTGGCCGCCACACGCCTGGTGCTGATGGGCCGGGAGCGCCGTAATACCGTCATGGTGGTCACGAGCGCCGTCAAGGGGGAGGGGAAGTCGACCACCTCGATCAATCTCGCCTATGTCATGGCCCGGGATCTCGGGAAATCGACCCTCGTCATCGACTGCGATCTGAAGCGACCCGTCTTGCACACCTATGCCAGCGTGGGGGCGGAGCCGGGGTTGGCCGAAGTCCTGCGTGGAGAAAATCATCTCGACGCCTGCCTGCACGGCATGGGGGAGTTGCCGCTCTGGATCTTGCCGGCCGGTTCGACCGAAGACGAGCCGGTGGAGTTGGGAAAGGTCCATCTCCTCACGGAACTGTTGCCGCAACTGCGGAAACGGTTCGAGTTCATCATCCTGGATGCGCCACCGATCCTGCCGCTCGCGGATATGAATGTGCTGGCGAGCATGGCGGATGTGATGACCTTGGTCGTCAGGGCCGAAGTCACCCGGCGTGATGTGGTTCAGAAAGCGCTGGCCTCACTCAAGCCGACGGGTCAGGTCGGTGTGGTAGTGACCGGCTTGTGGACCAACCAGATGCCGTATTACATGCAGGAGTACTACTACGCGAGGGAACGAGCGACGCAACATGCCGCCTGAGGTTCAGATCGGCACGACCGCATCACTGGGGACGCTGCCGTCGATCGCTCAGACCCGGTCGCCGGCATGGTGGAAGGACCGGGTGTTGATTCTTGGAGCCGGCCCGCTGGCGAAGGAACTGGGCCGGTCGCTTATCCATGATCATCCCACCTCCTACGAGTTGTTGGGATGTCTCGACCGACTGGCTGAACGAGTCGGCGAACGGGTGGGCGGGGCGGCGATCATCGGCACGTTCAGCCAACTGTTTGAGTTGGTCGAACGGTTCCGGATCACGCTGCTGGTGGTCTGTCTGGAAGATCGCCGTGCGGCGTTACCCGTCCAAACACTTCTGGATTGCAAGGCGATGGGGCTCGCGATCGTGGACGGGCATGACCTCTATGAGGATTTGTCCGGCCGCTTCGCCATTGATCTCTTGAAGCCCAGCACCTTGATCTTCTCGGATGGCTTTCGCCGCCGGGTGTTGGCGATGGGACTCAAGCGGACCGTGGATCTGCTCGTGTCCCTGGTCGGGCTGGTGCTGTGCCTGCCGCTGTTCATGCTGGTGGGCGCCCTCATCAAGTTGGACACCCCGGGGCCGATCTTCTACCGACAGACTCGGGTGGGCATGCGGGGGATGCCCTATCGTATTTGGAAATTCCGCTCCATGCGGCCGGATGCCGAGAGTCAGGGCGCGGCTCTGTGGGCGGCCAGCAATGACCCGAGGATCTCGCGCGTCGGACGATGGCTCAGAAAATGGCGGATTGACGAAATTCCGCAGCTCATCAATGTGCTCAAAGGTGAAATGAGTCTGGTTGGGCCGCGCCCTGAACGCCCGACCTTCGTCCAAGAACTTCGGCAATCGATTCCCTACTATGATCTACGACACACGGTTCGGCCCGGCATCACGGGGTGGGCCCAGGTTCGTTTCCGGTATGCCGCGTCGGCCTTCGATGCGCACGTGAAGTTGCAATATGACCTCTACTACGTCAAGAACCTGGGCCTGCTGCTCGATGCCCGAGTTTTGGTGGAAACGATGCGCGTCGTCGTCTTAGGGGAGGGGGCTCGATGAAGAGGGATCTCCCGGAGCGAGGGGCGATGCACTGCTTGAGCGTGGATGTGGAGGAGCACTTCCAGGTCACCGCGTTCGAATCCCCCATGCGACGCCGACATTGGGACCAGTTTGAAAGTCGGGTTCGACACAATACGGACCGTATGGTGGAACTCCTTGGTCAGCGGGGCGCGAAAGCCACGTTCTTTGTCCTGGGATGGGTGGCCGAACGATACCCACGGGTGGTGCACACAATCGTGAAGGCAGGACATGAACTGGCGTCGCACGGGTACGGTCATGAGCTGATCACCGCCCAAACGGTCAAACAGTTCAGACAGGACGTGCGCAAGACCAAGTCCATCATCGAGGACGTGAGCGGACAGGCTGTCGCCGGCTACCGGGCTCCCAGTTTCAGTATTACGTCGGAAACCGTGTGGGCACTGTCGGTCTTGGCCGAAGAGGGCTACCGCTATGACTCCAGCATGTTTCCCGTTCAGCATGACGTGCACGGCCTCCAATATGCCAACTCCCGTCTGCATCAGATCGATACGCCGGCGGGGTGCTTATGGGAAGTCCCCCCGTCGACAGTCTCAGTGGCGGGCCTGCGCATTCCCGTCGCCGGCGGGGGATATCTCCGGCAGTTTCCGTTCGGGTTGTATTCCTGGCTGCTCAAACGAGCCGCCACTCAGGGGCACCCACTTGTCATGTACCTCCATCCCTGGGAGATTGATCCGGGCCAGCCGAGAATGGCTGGGTCATGGGTCTCTCGATTCAGACATTACCGGAACCTCAGCCAAACCGAGTCTCGTCTGACACACATCCTCCATCGGTTCCGCTTCGGGAGTATCCGGGATGTCCTCCTGGGCGGGATCGAGGGCGTAGGGAGGGA
>JACRLS010000309.1 GCA_016235225.1 Nitrospirota bacterium
CCGGTTCCTCTCGCCATGCTCTTTGTGCCGACCGCGATCCACCCTTTCACGGGCTATCTGGCCTTCGTGCCACAGCAAAGCCTCTGTCCGGTCAACCTTCCGCCTGAGGAAGCGATGAAAATCGAGTTTTCCGCTGGTCTGTACAACCAGGTCCGAACCGGGTCTACCGGACGTCCGAGCCGGCCTACCTCCGGGCAGGGAGACGAGTAGGCGAGGTCGCGATGAAACACACACGCGCTATCGCCATTCGTCGGGCGCAACCGGCGGACATCGAGGTTCTCGTCGGATTCAGCGCGTCGATGGCGCGTGAAACGGAAGGCCGAGAGCTGGACCCGCAGCGCCTCCGAGCCGGAACCCAGTCTGTCTTTGACGATCCTGCCAGGGGATTTTATCTCGTGGCGGAAGTCGGCGGGGCCCTGCGCGGAGCGGTGGTGGGACAACTCATGATCACCTTCGAATGGAGCGATTGGCGGAATGCGACCTTCTGGTGGATTCAGAGTGTGTATGTGTCGCCGGACTGGCGCCGTCAGGGGGTCTACCGGCAGCTACATCAAGCCGTTCTTAAGGAGGCCAGGCAGAATCCACAGGTCTGCGGCGTCCGCCTGTATGTCGAACGTGAGAATCATGTGGCCCAATCGGTGTACAGTCGCGTGGGTATGACCCAGACTCGCTATCAGGTTTTCGAAGAGGATTTTGTCTTGAGTGGTCCGCCCGGGGCATCTCGAGGCTGAATTGGTTATCACATCGAAGCTTTTGAAAGGAGTCCGATGGTGAGGACGATCGCCAAGGGGATGCCTCTCGTGATCTTAACCCTGATTATCACGGCAGGGTGTGCGTTTTTTCGAGGCACCTACGGCGATGACTTCGACGACAAGACCATCGGCGCCATTAAGAAAGGTATTGCGACACGAGAAGAGGTGGCCGCTCGACTAGGCGCGCCGGATCGGATCGTTGAAGCCAACGGGCGTGAGATCTTCCACTACTACCGGTATGACGTGAAAGTTGCAGCCGTCGTTGCGTTCTCACGTACCAATGTGATGAGCGACAACCTGTACATCGTGTTCTCTCATAACGGGATCGTCGACGACGTTATCTACGGAAAGCGGACTGGTAAACTGCAATTTCAGTGGTGGCCATTCGATGAGTAGCGACACGTGAGAAGGGGCCTGAATGAAGTCATCGATTCCTCACCTGGTGGTTGGAGTCGTTATCTTCATTGGGCTGGTGGGCTGCCCAGCCCGGTGGCAGCGGCTGACCTATAATGACCCGATTGGGCAGCAGGAGGCTCAGATACTCGTACCCGGCCACAGCACCATCGAGGATACCGTCCACCATTTCGGCGCCCCCGATGCGATCGAGGGGACGGCAGAAGGGCTGCTGTTGCGATACCAGTTCCTTGATTTCAAGTATTTTTCGGCCAACTATTTTTGGGGACTCCGCTTCCTGGTGCCTTTCTTCTCGCCGGACTTTTCTATGGGAGGAGGCGGTATTGTCCCCGACGAGTTCCAAGTCATCTTGTCTCCCGATGGACTTGTCAAGCGATGGAGCTTCTCCCGCCACGAGACTGTCGCTGACTATAAAGTGTGGCCCTTCGACCCGCGCCCACCGGAACCTGAATCGAGCGTCGCGTTCTGATGAGTCCCATCGACCTCCGTTGTGACGATCTAGGCGAGCGACTATAATCGCGCCCATGTCACGGAAGAGACCTGACCGACATAGGCTGCTCAAGGCGATCCGCCAGGCGCCGGCGTACCGACGTGCGGATCAAGATACGGAGTTCCTGGATCGCGAGGAACTCCGTCCGGTCCGCTTGCAGCTCGAGTTGCTCAAGCCGGAGCTCATCCAGCAACAGGAGGGCATTCGCTCGACTATTGTGGTGTTCGGGAGCGCCAGACTGGTCGAGCCGTCTGCTGCGAAAGCCAGGCTGGAGAAATCCAAGGCAGCCATTCGGGCACGGCCGGGGGACCCGGCATGCCGCAGGGCCCTGTCCATCGCCAGGGAACAACTCGCGCTCTCCCGCTACTATGATGAGGCCCGAGAATTCAGTCGATTGGCTTCCTCAACCTGCCAGGCTGACGGCCACTGTGAGTATGTCGTCGTCACCGGGGGTGGGCCGGGGATCATGGAAGCCGCGAATCGGGGCGCCGCCGACGTGGGCGCCAAGTCCATCGGGTTGAACATTACGCTCCCGCACGAGCAGGAGCCTAATCCCTACATCACGCCGAGTCTCTGCTTCCAGTTCCGGTACTTCGCGCTGAGAAAGATGCACTTCTTGCTGCGGGCGCGCGCGCTGGTCGCATTCCCTGGAGGGTTCGGCACGCTCGACGAGCTGTTCGAGACCCTCACCTTGCTGCAATCGGGAAAAGTCACGGGTGTCACGGTCGTCCTCTTCGGGAAGACCTTCTGGGACAAGGTGATCAACTGGCCGTTCCTGGTCGAGCAGGGGCTGATCAGTCCCGAGGATATCCGCTTGTTCCAGTACGCGGAAACGGCGGAAGCGGCCTGGGATCTCATTCTGCGAAACCACCCCGCTGATCAGGTGCACCCGTCGTGAAGATCACTTTCCACGGGGCCGCCAAGTCTGTGACCGGAAGCCGACACTTGGTGGAGGCCGGAGGGGCCCGTGTGCTGTTGGATTGCGGCATGTTTCAAGGGCGTCGGCAAGAGACCGAACGACAGAATCGTGATCTAGGCTTCGACCCGAAGGCAGTCGATGCCGTGCTTCTGTCTCACGCCCATGTCGACCATTCCGGGGCCTTGCCCTCCCTGGCCAAACAAGGGTTTTCCGGGAAAGTCTATCTCACGCGTGGGACCGGCGATCTGGCGACGCTCCTCCTGGAAGACTCCGCGCGCATCCAGGAAGGTGATTGCGCCTATGTCAACAAACGGGAAGCCCGTCGCGGCAAGCAATGCGTGCGTCCGTTTTATGACCGCGACGACGTCCGCACCATCACGGGCCGGTTCATCGGTGCACGGTACGACGAGGCGGTGTCGCTTCGTCCCCGCGTGAAGTGCAGCTTTCACGATGCCGGGCACATTCTCGGGTCCGCAGCGGTGCGCCTGACGGTCTCGGGTCGCGGGAATTCCACCACTGTGCTGTTTACCGGGGATCTGGGGCGGAAACAGATGCCGATCATCCGGGATCCGGCCGGGCCGCCCCCCTGCGATGTCCTCATCATCGAATCGACCTACGGCGATCGCGTCCATGAGGATGTGGGGGAACCCCTCAAAGCGAAGTTGCAGGCTCTGGTCGCCGCTGCGCGGGAGCGGCAGGGCAAGATCATCGTGCCGGCTTTTGCCATCGGGAGAACCCAGGAACTGGTCATGCGGATCAAGGAACTGGTGCGGGAAGGCCGAATCGACCCCTTGCCGATCTACATTGACTCTCCACTGGCGGTGAAGGCCACCGAGGTCTTCCGTCGGCATTCGGAGTATTTCGACGAGGAGACGCTTAAGACGTTCACCTCCGAAGGGGACCCGTTTGCGGCACAGTATATTCGCTATGTCGGATCGCAGCAGGAGAGCCAGCGACTGAATGGTCTGAAGGGCCCCTGCATCATCATCTCCGCATCGGGCATGTGCGAAGGCGGACGGATCGTGCATCATCTGAAGCATGCGATCCAGGATCCGGCCAATACCGTGGTGATCGTCGGATTCCAGGCCGAGCATACGCTGGGGCGCAAGCTCGTCGAAGGCTGGGACATCGTGCCGATCTTCGGCGTGCCCACGCCGCGCCGGGCGAGGGTCGAGCGATTGAACGGGTTGTCCGCGCATGCGGACCGAAACGACCTCCTAGCCTATGTGCGGGCCGTTACGCCCGCGCCCTCGACCGTCTTCGTGGTCCATGGGGAAGAACGACAGACCTTGGCTCTGGCTGAGGCCTTGAGGGCCGAACATCCGACGATGCGGGTCGTCGTGCCGGACCTCCATTCGTCCTACGAAGTCTAAGAGAAGGCGGATATGGAACATGGCGAGCGAATCGACCAGTTGGATCATGACCACGCGGCAGATCTGGAAGCTCTATGTGGCCATCGGCGGATTTGTGGGCGGCATGGGGCTCTTTTCGCTGGCGCTCTTCTCGCTGGTTTCCGGAGGCTCACGCTTCGTCGCGTTCGTAGCCTGCGGCACGTTTCTCTCCGTCGTGACCTTTGCCTGGTTCGTGGCCGTGATCCGGTGCCCACATTGTCAGGCTGCACTGGTGTGGAAAATGATCCTCAGTCGCCCGCACAGTTCCTGGTTGATCGATCTCGCCGCGCTGGATCGATGTCCTTCCTGCGACACCCTCCTGGCGAAGCCGACGTCTCGCAAATACCCAACCACAACATGATGGCGCGCGTTCACCACAGGGCTCACGCGATTCGATGTCGATGGGGGGTTGTCGGTGCCGTCAGCCGGACGCTCCTCCTGGCCACGGTCCTGCCCTCGATCGCTTGGTCGGCTGATACCTCCGAAGAGACCCGCCTGCGCGCCCGTGACCTCGGTATCGTCATCGGGAGCACTCGTCCCGGTCCGTTGAACGCCATCACGGATGTCGCCGGCGTGGCCGTCGGTCATGTCACGTTGATGCGAGGGGAGGGGGCGCTGCAACCAGGC
>JACRLS010000310.1:0-1459 GCA_016235225.1 Nitrospirota bacterium
CCCCCGCTTTCAGCAGATCGCAAAAGCCATCCGGGCTTATCTGCTGGTGGACATCGCCCATATTGCCGGCCTGATCGCCGCAGGGTTGCATCCGAATCCGGTCCCCTACGCGGACTTTGTGACCACGACCACGCACAAGACGCTCCGCGGCCCACGGGGCGGCGTCGTCATGTGCAAGGCCGAACATGCCAAGGCCGTGGATAAGATCATCTTCCCGGGCCTGCAGGGCGGGCCGCTGATGCACGTCATCGCCGCCAAGGCGGTCGCGTTCCAGGAGGCGCTCTTACCGGAATTCAAGATCTACCAGCAGCGGGTGCTTGCCAACGCCAAGGCGGTGGCCAAGCATCTGATGAGTCGCGGTTACAAGGTCGTCTCCGGCGGCACCGATACGCATCTGATGCTGATCAATCTCACCAATAAGAACATCACCGGCAAAGAGGCCGAGACTGCGTTGGATCACGCCGGCATCATCGTCAACAAGAACACCGTACCGTTCGATGAGAAGCCGCCGGCGGTGGCCAGCGGCATTCGCGTGGGGACGCCCATCGTCTCCACCCGCGGCATGGGCGAGGCGGAGATGGAGCAGATCGTCGGGCTCATCGATCGGGTCCTGCAGCAGCATCGGGACAAGGGCGTGCAGCGCGCCGTCCGCGACGAAGCGAAGACGCTCTGCGCCAAGTTCCCGCTCTTCCAGACCGACCGCACCGCACCCGCCTGACGAGGGCCCATCCTGGTGAAATGCCCGTTCTGCGACGCGCTTGAAGACAAGGTGGTAGACTCCCGGATGGCCAAGGAAGGGCAGGTCATCCGCCGCCGCCGCGAGTGCCTCGCCTGCAAGCGGCGCTATACCTCCTACGAACGGATCGAAGAAAGCCTCCCCATGGTCGTTAAGAAGGACGGCCGGCGTGAGCCCTTCGACCGCGCCAAAATCCTCTCCGGGTTGAAGAAGGCCTGCGAAAAACGTCCCATCAGCGTCGCCACGATCGAATCGGTCACCGACCGCATCGAGAAGCGCATCCAGGAGATGGGAGAGACGGAGATTCCCTCCGGTCTGGTCGGCGAAGAAGTCATGCGGGAACTGCACAAGCTCGACCAGGTGGCCTACGTCCGCTTCGCGTCGGTGTACCGGGAGTTCAAGGACATCGACCAGTTCATGGACGAGATCAAGGCTCTGGCCCGGGAACGCCAAGACCGGTAACCTTCCTCCTCTTTTCCTCCTTGCCTCTCCTGTCGCGCACCTGCGACAATAGCACCATCCTTGTGAATCTGATGACGGAGGCGTCCGTGCCGGTCACACCACCAGCGCGAAAAGGGCGGGCTCGACCTCGAACGGCGCGCACCCGTCCGCCCCACGCCAAACACGCTTCGGCCACGCACGTCGCCATCATCGGGGCCGGACGCGGCGGTACGGCTCTCATGGAGATATTCGCCAACGATCCGCTGGTGTCTATCGTGGGCG
>JACRLS010000310.1:1465-6842 GCA_016235225.1 Nitrospirota bacterium
ATCGTGGGCGTGGCCGAAGTCAATTCCCAGGCGCCCGGGGTTCGCCTCGCGAAGCGGCTCGGCATCCCGATGACGAGGCGCTATCGGGACCTCCTCGAAATCGAGAGCGTCGACCTCATCATCGACGTGACGGGCAATCCGGACGTCGAGCGGACCCTGCAGGACTTCCACCGCATGGGCGTGACGGTCATCGGGGGCGGCAGCGCCAAGTTCATGTGGGAGTTGATCGAGGCCCGCATCCGGGCGACCGCCGAAATCGAGAAGACGCTGACCCGCTATCAGACGCTCTATCGGTTGTACGTGAAGGAAGCCGGGGCCGCGGTGACCGAGGAGCGGACGCGGATCGCCTGTGAGATTCATGATGGCTTGGTGCAGAGCCTCGCGGGCGTCAACTTCAAGCTGGATCTGTGCCAGGAGCTCGTTAAGAAAGACCCGCAAGCCTGCCAGACCAATCTGCGCGAGACCAAGCAGCAACTGAAACTGGCCATCCAGGAAGCGCGGCAGGTCATTCTGAATCTCCGGCCCGTGCATTTTGACAAGCTGGAATTGATCCCCGCCATCACGAATTATTTGAGGTCGTACGAAACGCAATCGCAGATCAGGACCGAATTCAACTCCGTCGGACAGGAGACGCCGCTCTTCCCGAGAACCAAGATTTTCCTGTTCCGCATCGTGCAGGAAGCTCTCAGCAACGTGCAGAAGCACGCGAAGGCCGGCCACGTCTCGGTGCACCTCGAAGTGACGCCTGAGGTCTTGACCGCGACGGTCTCGGACGACGGCGTGGGTTTTGACGCGGAGGCGATTTCCCGCGATCCCGAGAAATGGGATCATTTCGGGCTGCGCGGCATCGTCGAGCGGGCGCGCTTGGTCGGCGGAGAAGCCAACGTCGACTCACGCAAAGGGGAGGGCACCCGCGTGACGGTTCGGGTGCCGCTGGAGACAAAGGAGGTTGAAGGGGATGGAACGGATCCGAGTCTTAATCGCTGACGATCACCGCGTCGTGCGGGAGGGCCTGTCGGCCATCCTCAAGACGAAGGAAAATATCGAGGTCGTGGGAGAGGCGCAGGATGGCCAGGAGGCGGTGGAAAAGGCCCGCGCGCTCGTCCCCGACGTGATTCTCATGGACGTCAGCATGCCCCGCATGACCGGCGTGGAGGCAACCCGGGCGATCAAGCGCGAGTTTCCCCACATCGGCGTCGTGGCCCTGACGATGTACGAAGAGCAGCAGTACATCTTCGATCTGGTCCGAGCCGGCGCCACCGGCTATCTCCTGAAAGATTCCGAATCCTCACAGATCGTAGCGGCCATCCGATCGATCTATAAAGGCGAATCGCTGATCCATCCCTCCGTGGCGAGTAAGATTCTGGCCGAGTTTTCGCTGATGGCGCAAAAGAACCGGAAAAAGCCGTCCTGGGTCGAGCACGACTTGACCGAGCGCGAAATCACCGTCCTGCGGCTCGTGGCGGACGGCAAGACCAACAAAGAAATCGGGAATGCGCTCGATCTGAGCGAAAAGACGGTCAAGAATCACGTGCGCAACATCTTCCACAAACTCCAAGTCTATGACCGCACGCAAGCGGCCATCTTGGCCATTCGCAAAGGGCTCATCGAACTCGAGCCGCGGCCCTAGGCAAACGCCTGACCTTCACCCTGCTCTCTCCCCTGCCGCGGGGGAGAGACGTAGGTAAAGAGGGAAATGAGTCACGGGTGAGACTCTCATGGTCCTGTCCGCCGATGAGTGGGGCTTGATGACGGACCCGCGTCCCTCTGGTCTGCACACGGCACGCCCATCCTCCCGATCTCTCTGGCTGTCTCGCCGCCGTCCCAGCAACAGGCCCTGCCCGTCCCTGAACCACTCGACGAGAGGCCAATAGACCGTAGACCGTGCGGTTGCGTCCTTTTCGAAGGTCCTCCGTCTGTAGAGGTAGGCGGAGCAATGACCCTCCGCCGGTTACAAGAGGAGGTGCCGCATGAGACCCCATCTTTCATTGGATGTTCGGAATGTGCCCGCGTCGGTGGCATTTTATCAGAAGGTCTTCGGAGTGACCCCTCAGAAACAGACGGCAGATTACGCCAAGTTCGACCTGGCGGTCCCCGCGTTGAACCTCTCGCTGGTGTCATCCACCGGCATGATCAGTGTGGTGAATCACTTGGGCATCGAGGTTGAGTCGGCCGAGGAGATCGCCGGCTGGAAGCAGCGCCTGCAAGAACAGGGTATTCTCGAAAAGGTCGAGGACAACATCGTCTGTTGCTTCGCGCGACAGGATAAGCTGTGGTTCACGGATCCGGACGGCAATGCCTGGGAAGTCTTTACCGTCCATGAGCAACTCGACGTCACGGGACCGCTCAAGCAAACCGGCTGCTGTGTGCCGAAGAGCCACGGGGCGGCGGAACCGGCGACTTGCAGGGCGTCGTAAGGGGAGCGTACCGTAGGGACTGGGTTCAGGGAGATCCGATCATGACGCCGGACATGCAGGACATCTGGCGGGAGGTCCACGTCGGGCTTCGAGTCTTTATCGCGAAGCGCGTGGGGAACGAAGCAGAGGCGGATGACATCGTCCAAGAGGTGTTCCTGCGGGCGCATCGGAGGATCGGCAGCCTCAAGGATTCGCGCCGAATGGTCTCGTGGCTCTTTCAGATCGCGCGCCACGCGATCATCGATCACTACCGAACGGCGGCGCGCCGGCGCGAACAGCCGGCCGGCCTGGCGGGTGACATGGAGACCGTGCATCCTGTGCCCGCGGCGCCCATCATCGGTGAGGAGGCCGGCTCGGGCCGGCTCCGCGGGGAGCTGGCCGGCTGCCTGCGGCCCATGATCGAGGCATTGCCGACCCCGTATCGAGAGGCCGTCACGCTCGTGGAACTGGAAGGTCTTACGCAACAGACCGCGGCCAAGCAGTTGGGTCTCTCAGTCTCCGGCATGAAATCGCGCGTCCAGCGAGGGCGCCGGCTGTTGAAAGAGATGCTCGATGACTGTTGCCTTATCCAGCTCGACCGCCGCCGCCGGGTGATGGACTACGACGTGCGCGATCCACAGGCCGCTCCATGCGGCAGTTCATGGACTCAAATCCCGCCTCGATCTCAGTAACCCGGTCAGGTTGCCGCGTCGTTCCGCCGACAGATCGTCCCTTTCCCCCCCCTTCCCTCCCCAGTGTCGCTGATGGGTGTCGATTGCTCTCAAGTCTCGTGCACCCTCACCGATAAGGTAAACTAGGGCCAAGAGGACCTATCTCTTCAGGGGGGGGCAAATGGATCGATTTCTGTGTATGAGAGGCGGGAGCTGGGTGTCTCTCGCGAAGGGGCTCGTTCACCCGTGGAACAGACAATTATTGAAACCTGTCGCGTTGGGCCTGCTCGTGACAATGATCGCCATCCTGACATCGAGCTTACGAGAAAACGCGTTCGCCATCCCGGCGTTCGCGCGCAAGCACAACATGGCCTGCAACAATTGCCACGCGGCCAGCTTTCCCAAACTCAACGATTTCGGCAACCGCTTTCGTGACCAGGGCTACCAGGTCGGCAGCGACGAAGACCTGCCCGGCGAGACCCATTTCGCCTACTGGCCCGTCTCGATCCGCACCACGGTCGGATACCAGTATGCCACCGCGAGCAAGCTCGGCGTCGGAGGACCTCCGGCGACGAGTCAGGCCTATGCTTCGGGGTCGAGTCTCGGCTTTACCGGCCTGGACATCTTGAGCTTCGGCACCCTCGCGCGGAACGTGTCCTTTGGCATGGTGTATGTCCCCGGCCTGGCGGGGGCCGCGGTGAATACCGGCTCCACCGCCGCCGGCGGAGCCGATCTGGAATATGCCTTCGTGCGGTTCAACAACATTATGGGGAACAGCCTCCTGAACTTCAGGATCGGCAAGCATGAGATCGACCTGCCCTTCAGCGAAAAGCGCAGCCCGACGCTCAACAGCGTGTTCGTGGCCTATCACTATCAACCAGGCACGCCGTTCGGCCGCGCGTTCAGTAATCCGGCCGGCAATCCGGCCTACGCCAACGCGAACGACTTCGCGCTCGGCGACAATCAGCTCGGCGTCGAGATGATGGGCTGGAAGGATACGGAGGCGACGGACGGGACGTTTCGCTATTCCGTCAACGTGTTGTCGAATGCCGCTGTGAACCAGGGCGGGGCCGGAGGCGGCCGCAACTTGATGATGTATGGCCACGTCACCCAGTCCTTCAAGGGGTACGGGTTTACCGAGGGGCATCGGATCGGGCTCTTCGGCATGTTCGGCCAGGCCCCGACTGTGGCGAATGCCGCGTCTGCGGCAGGCCCCCCAGTCACTCCTATTACAGGAGCCGGCAAGGACAGCAAGACCTTCTCCCGCGTTGGTGTGGACCTCAGCACGACGGCGCTCAACGGCGACCTGAACGTCTTCGGCATGTTCATGTACGCCAAAGACAGCAAGGATCTCTTTTCGACCCAGGGGGTGGCGGCCCCCAACACGGCGGAATGGCACGGCGGCTTTGTGGAGGCTGACTATACGATCACCGGACCGCTGGTGGGCTATTACCGCTATGACTGGGTCCGCAACATGGTTCAGGGCGACCGGACCTTTGCCAGGCAGTTCGGCGATGTGGATTCGCACACGCTCGTCCTGCGCCATAATTTCCTGGTCACCAAGCGCCTGGGCGCGGCCTGGCACACGGAGTACACCAATACCCGGTCGAAGGCGACCGGGGCGTTCGGCGGGGATCAGACCGCGAATGTCTTATTCACGGGGGTCGACTTTGCGCTCTGACCGTCGAGCTGGATGCTGAGGGAGGCAGGCTGAGTGAGCTTAAGATTTGGGCCCCAACGGCCGATCTTTGTTATGGCGCGGCATGGCCTCGATGATGCGAACTGAGGGAGGGGTGTGATGAAGGACTACAAGCAATCCAGATCGTTCAAGAGGCAGAGGCTCATCCGAGTGTTCGTCACCCTCCTATTGGGATGGGGAGTTCCCCAGTTGGCTTCGGCGGAAACACACGAAATCAACATGAAGGATCGGCGATTCTCGACGGAAACAATGAGGATCAAGGTCGGGGAGACTGTGAAGTGGGTGAATGACGATACGGAGTTGCACCAGGTCATCAGCGGGCGGACGCTCTCCGACAAGGACCTGGGCCAGCCCATGAATTCGGGAGTCATGCTGTGGAATGCCGCGTATGCCTACACCTTCACGAAATCCGGCGCCTATCCGTACATGTGTGTCATTCATCGCGCCTTAGACGAGCACCAGGGCGCGCGCAGCATGGTCGGCGAAATCATCGTCACCGATGGTGCTGAGTCGCCACGGTGAGATGAGCGGAGGGAGGGGGCTGTCGTGCGCAACCAGAGAGTCGGATCGTTCAAGAGGCAGAGGCTCATCCGAGTGTTCGTCACCCTCCT